>DATGSB010000379.1:0-4407 GCA_035303045.1 Actinomycetaceae bacterium
CGGCGAGTTCGGGCTGTCGGGTGAGTTGGGGCTGTCGGGTGAGACCGGGCTCTGGGCGGAGACGGGGCTCGGCGCGGAGACCGTGCTGTCGACGTTGGGAGCCTTGGTCACCGCGGGTTCCATAGTCGGCTGATCGATGACGACCGCCGGCATCTCCTGCGGCGCGGGTGGCTCGGTCACGGCGGAAGCCAGGACGCCGACGCCCCCGACGCCGATGAGGCCGAGGGCTCCGCTGATGATCCAGGTACGTGGGTTGCTCATGATGGATATCGATTCCTTTCCGCCCGATCGCTGTCGGGATGGCTTTTCGTCGTCACCATCAAGTAGACCGCGCGAGCCTGAGAGCTCGCCGAGAGGTAGATGAGAGGGCTCTCATCCCGCGCCCCCTCGCGGCTCAGGCCTCGAGCCAGGCCTCGGCCTGGGCCAGTCGGCACTCGGCGTCCGCGAGCCAATCCTGCCGGGTCTGACTTCGGGCCCCGGCGATGAGCGACAGCACCACCCCTGCGCACCGGATGCGCAACGCGGCGGGATCGACATGGGCGTCGCAGAGTTTGGTCCACAGCGGCAGCATGGCCGGCACGTGGGGATAGGAGGAGGCCGCGAGGCACGACAACACGCTCATGTGGGCGAGCAGGCACGCGAGGTCGTCCACTCGGTGGCCCGGGCCGAGGCTGTCGACGTCGAGCATGGTCGCGATATCGGTGCCCGCCATGAGCAGGTTGGCTTCGTAGAGGTCGCCGTGGGTGGGCACTACAGGGCCGGGGTCGGTAGTGGTGAGGCCGTGGGTGACGGCCCGGGCCACCCGTTCGATGCGTGCCGCGTGTTGCGGAAGGACCACGGACGCGGCGTGGGCGTAGTGGCTGGCCCGCTCCGACCACGCGGGGCGGCGTGGCAGCTCCATGGCGGCCGGTGGGATCGCGTCGAGCATGGCGACGATGTTGTCGATGACCGCGCCGGATTCGTCGTCGTCCAGGCCCTCGGCGAGGCGGGTGGCGAGCGAGACGCCCCGCCCGGAGCTGAGGACGACGAGGCCGTCGTCACTGGAGTGGAGGCAGCGGGGAGCCGGGATGCCCGCGCCCGTGAGCATGTCGTGGCGGGCGGTGAACTCGGCGGCGGTGCTCGGCTGCACGACTTTGACGTAGACCTCGCCGTCGGGCAGCTCGCTGGAGCGGGCGCGCACCACTGCCCGGCGCAGCGGCCGGTAGGAGATGAGGTCGATGCTCGGCGCACCCTGCAGCTCCAGGCGCCGCGCCAGCCCCGCGGGGGTGCAGGCGTCGGCGAGCGCGGGCAGCGTCGGGTCGCCGGGGTGCCGCCACACGTGAATGACTCGTTCACCGTTGTCCAGCCGCACCAGCCCCGGACCCGGCGCGGCCGACACGCGCGACGTCGTGGCGCACAGGTAGTGATTGGCGTCGTCTTCGCCGAGCTTCACCGTGTAGCCGACGCTCACCCCGGCCCCGGGGCGATGGTGCACGCTGTGCACCCGCCAATCGGTCAGGTGAGCGCCCTCGACGGCGAGCGCAGCGGCGAGGACCTCGCCTGCGTCGGAACCCGTCAGGAGTGCGACGTCGTCCCGCTCCACCCCGGCCTTGGCAGCATCCATGGTCCAAGTTCACCATGGCGCGGCTCCCGCCGCGGCTGATTGTCTCAGCCGGCGCGTGGCACACTCGAGGAGTGCGGGACCTCACGACACTGCCGAAAACCCACCTCCACTTGCATTTCACCGGCTCGATGCGCCTGTCGACGCTCGCGGAGCTGGCCGAGGAGCAGGGGCGGCGCATGCCGGGCGCCCTGTTGGACGGCGTCGCGCTGCGCGTGCCCGCGAACGAGCGCGGCTGGTTTCGGTTCCAGCGCCTTTATGACGCCGCGCGGGCAGTGGTGCGCAGCGAGGAGATCATGCGCCGGATCGTGCGCGAGGCGGCCGAGGACGACGCCGCGGAGGGCTCGCGCAGGTTGGAGATCCAGGTTGATCCCACCTCCTATGCGCCGTTCGTCGGCGGGATCACGCCTGCGCTGGAGATCGTGCTGGACGAGGCCAAGTCCGCGTCCACCGCTACCGGGGTCGAGGTCGGGGTCGTGGTCGCCTGCTCCCGGACTCGCCACCCCCTCGATGCCGCCACGCTCGCCCGCCTGGCCGTGAACTACGCCGGGGATCAGCCCGGCGAGGTCATCGGTTTCGGCCTCAGCAATGATGAACGCAGCGGGGTGACCAGCAGCTGGGCCAAGGCCTTCGGGATCGCGCGGCGTGGCGGCCTGGCCTCGCTCCCCCACGGTGGGGAGCTACTGGGGCCCGAACACGTGCGCGACGTCCTCACCCACCTCGGGCCCACGCGGTTGGGCCACGGCGTGCGGTTGGCCGAGGATCCCGAGCTGTTGGACCAGGTGGTCGCCGCCGGTATCGCGTTGGAGCTCGCCCCTGCGAGCAACGTGGCGCTGGGGGTGTATGAGACGGCCGCCGACGTGCCGCTGCGAACCCTCGCCGAGGCGGGGGCCATGATCGCGTTGAGCGCCGATGACCCGCTGCTGTTCAGGTCCCGGCTTGTCGACCAGTACGAGATCGCTCGCGGAGACCACGGCATGAGCGATGCCCAGCTCGCCGATCTCGCGCGCGGCTCGGTGCGCGCCAGCCTCGCTGATGAGACGCGCAAGCGTGAGTGGCTCACCGACATCGACGCGTGGCTGGCTACCCCGCCAGACTCAGGCCGATGAAGACTGGCTCGGGGAGGAGCTCGACGCCGAACCGATCCCGCACGCCGTCTCGCAGCTCGCGGGCCAGCGCGGCGACGTCTGCGGCGTTCGCCCCACCCCGGTTCGTGATGGCCAGGGCGTGTTTCGATGACAGGGCGGCCGGCCCGGGCATCCCATAGCCCCTGTCGAAGCCCGCTCTCGTGAGTAACCAGGCCGCGCTCGTCTTCACCTCCCCGGCCACCTCGCTGATCGTGGGCGTGCCGTCGGCGGCGAAAGAGTAGGACAACACCGGGTAGCGGGGCGCATCCGCGGGCAGCTGCCCTGCCGCGGATGCGCTGAGCACCGGGTTGGTGAAGAACGAGCCGGCCGACCAGGTGTCGTGATCGGCCGCGTCGAGCACCATGCCCTTGCCGCGGCGCAGCGCCAGGACGGCCCGGCGGACCTCGGCCAGGGGTGCGCGCTGGCCGACCTCGACACCCAGCGCGCGGGCCAACTCCCCGTAGCGGACCGGCTGGGACTCGGGGTGGCGGACGAGGGTGAGGTCGACGTCCAGGACGACGTGCCGCGGCGTGGGGCCCCACGCTTGGATCGGGTCGCTGATGGAACGCTTGAGTTGGGAGGTGCGGTAGCCGAGTTCCAGCTGCGCGGGCCCGAGACGCATGCGGGTGCGACGCTGGCGGTCCCACACGGTCACTCCGGTGAGCCTTTCGGCGATCTCCTGGCCGTAGGCGCCGACGTTCTGCACGGGCGTCGCCCCACTGGATCCGGGGATCCCCGAGAGGGCCTCGATGCCGCTCCAGCCTTCGTCGACCGCGCGGGCCACCACGTCGTCCCACGGTTGACCGGCCGGCACGCGCAGGCGCACCTCGTGCTCGGTAAGCCCGAGGACCGTGATCTCGCGGCGCCCGTCGGTGACGACGTCCCCGGCGAAGCCCTCGTCGGCGATGACGACGTTCGAGCCGCCGCCCAGTACCAGCAAGTTCTGCCCGGCGTCATCCGCCTCGCGCAACGCGGCGATGAACTCGGCTTCGCTGGCGGTTTCGCGCAGGCGCTGGGCGGGGCCGCCGACCCGCAGGGTGGTGCGCTCCGCTAGGAGCGCAGCGGCGTGGGTCGCAGGAGTCACGCGAGCCAACTTACCGCCGTCGTGGCTCGATCAGCGTCGCCGCACGGTCGCTTGAGCTTTGGCCAGCACCGTCGTGCCCCCCGAGGTGACCCGCAGGTCGACCCGCACCGTGTCGTCGTCCACGTCGCCCACCGTGCCGCCGACCACGACCTCGACGCTGCCGTGGGCGGGGACGACGATCGGACGGGTGAAGCGCACCCCGTAGCTGGCGACGGCGCCGGGGTCCCCCGCCCAGTCGGCGAGGGCGGAGGCGCCCAGGCCCATCGTGAGCATCCCGTGGGCGAGCACGCCGGGCAGGCCCGCGTCGGCTGCCGCGGCGTCGTTGTAATGGATCGGGTTGAAGTCCCCCGATGCGCCGGCGTATCGCACGAGGCGGTCGCGGTCGACGTCGAATCGGCGGTGGAAGAGTTCCTGGCCGACCTCGAGGGGGCCGGCGGGCGTGGCCTGCGTCATCGGCCCTCCCCGCGAACGGCAAGGGTCGAGATGACTGTGGCGACCGGGGATTCGTCGGTGTCGGTGATCTCCACGCGGGTGGTCACCATCGCAATGCCGCGCCTCTCCACGACGTCGTCGACGTGGACGGTGGCTCGTAGTTC
>DATGSB010000380.1:0-10149 GCA_035303045.1 Actinomycetaceae bacterium
CTCATCGGCGCGAACCGGATCGCTTGATACGCGGCGACCATGAGGATCGCGGCGAGCACGGTCATCGGCACCAGACCCACGAGTTGGGAGGCCAGCATGATGATCGCCAGCATGCCCAGCCCGTGAAAGATCATGGCGAACCGGCTGCGGGCGCCCACCTGCACGTTGAGCGCACTCTGGCCGACCGACGCTCCGGTGGGCATCCCGTTGAAGAAGCTCGCCGCCGTGTTCCCCACGCCCTGGGCGAGCATGTCTCGGGAGGTATCCGGGCGTGAGCCGTCCGGATTGCGTACCGCCTGGCTGACACCGGCGCCCTGGATCGCAATGACGACGGCCAGCGCGAAGGCCGAGGCGACCAGCCCCGGGGTGAGCAGGCTTAGCTCGGGTAGGGCCAGCGGCGGTGGCCCGGCGGGGATGTCGCTGACGTCGCGCACCAGTGCGACGCCCGGGGGCTGCCACCACCACGCCACCGCCGTCGGAACGATGAGCGCGACCAGGGAGGCGGCGTTGGCCAGGGCTGTGCGGGCCAGGGCGAACATGATGGCCAGCGCGATCGAGCCCACGGCGACCGTCGTCCAGCTCGCTTCATCCAGGCTCACGACCAGATCGGCGAAGGCGCCCAGCGTGAAGTTCACGTCGGAGTCGTATCCGGCGAACTGGGCGGCCTGATCCAGCAGCAGCGCGGCGGCGACTCCGGACAAGAACGCCGTCATCACCGGGTAGGAGATGTACCGCACCAGCCGGCCCGCCCCTACAAGCCCGAAGCCCACCAAGAACACGCCCGCCAACGCCACCAGCACGAACAACGCCGGCCCGCGCTCGTCGTCCGGATAGGCCGCGATCGCGTGCCCCGCCGTCAACGCCGAGGCCCCGGTGGTGGCGATCTGCATGAGGTGAGAACTTGCGAACAGCCCTCCCACAGTCGGGGAGACCACGGTGGCGTACAGGCCGTACACCGGGTTCACCCCGGCCAACGCCGCGGTCGCCATTCCTGAGGGCACGCTGACCACGGCGTTGACCACCCCGGCGAGTGCATCCGCGGCCAGGTTCCGGAACCTTCGCGGCGGCGTCGGCCGCTGCTCCTGCGCCTCCGACACGTCCACCTCCCCGCTCCGTTGGCCGTCAACCGACCCGTGGGAGCCGCCAGTGAGGTCCGGCGGCCGCGCTGCCACCGTAACCACCACAGTGAGACGGCGGCACTGGGGGCCGGGCTGGCCATCCCCGGCCGCAGGCCGCCGCTCGAAGCGCGACCTCCCCCGGCCAGGGCTAATAGGACAGCTGTGGTCGGGGCCGTTAGCGTGAGAACCAAGCGAACGTAACGATTCGGCAACGACCTAGCCCGAGCAGCGGTACACGGACGCCGACGATGCATTCGGATCCGCCGTCGAGGAAGGAGCCTGGTGTACGAGTTCTTCCAGACCGTCGGCTCCTGGGCCGTGGCCGTGTTCGTGCTCACGTCGATGCTCAACGTGGGCCTGACGCAGAAGCCCGGGCGTCGGCTTGAGCACTTGAACAACCGGGCGTTCCTGCTGCGGATGATCTTGGTGAACTTCGTGGTGGTGCCGGCGTTGATGATCGCCGCCGTCGCGTTAGTCGACCTGGAACCGGTGTATGCCGCTGGCCTGCTGCTGTTCTCCCTGTCCGCCGGGGCGCCATTCCTCATCAAACTCACCAGCCTCTCCCGATCCGACATCGCGCTTGCCGCCACGGTGCTGCTGGTGCTCATGGTCGGCACCGTCGTCGTCCTTCCCCTGGCCCTGCCCCAGGTGCTGGAGGGAATGACGGTCGCCGCGTGGGACATCGCCCAGCCGCTGCTGGCGCAGATGATCCTGACGCTGGTCATCGGGATGGTGCTGCTGCAGGTGGCCGAGCGAGTGGTGGCGGTGATCCAGCCGTGGGTGGCGGCGATCTCCAACATCGCGCTGTACGTGCTCATCGTCGCGATCCTCCTCGGTTACCTGCCGGCGATGAGGGAGGCGGCGTTGTGGAAGGCCATCGGAGTGGGGATGGCGGTGCTGCTACTGGCCCTGTTCCTCGGCTGGACGATGGGGGATGGGCACGGCCATCTGCAGGAGGTCGGCGGGCTGGGCAGCGCGCAACGGAACACCGCGGCGGCATTGATTGTGGCGCAGCAGAGCTTCGACGAACCCCGCGTGTTGATGGTCATCATCCTGCTCAACACGCTGGGCGTGGTGATGCTCATCGGCGCGGCCAAGCTCATGAGCAGGGAAAACAGTTTCGCCGTCCTCATTCCCGTCGCCGCCGACGTGCCCGGTGAACCCGACCAGACCGACGCGTGAGCCGGACCGATGAGTTGAGGAGTTGTGTTTCATGACTAAGCGCCCGAACATTCTCGTGCTGTGCATGGACCAATGGGACGTGCACATGGACCTGCCCCCGGGGGTGAACCTGCCGGCCATCCAGCGCTTGGTGGGTGCCGGGGTGAGCCTGCGCAACCAATACTGCACCGTGCCGCAATGCACCCCGTCGCGGGGCACGATGTGGACCGGGCAGCACGCGAAGAACATCGGCCTGTGGGACAACACGAACTTCGCCTGGACCGACGTGCTCGATGAGAACGTGCCCACCATCGGCACCATGCTGCGCGATCAGGGCTACTACACCGCGTTCAAGGGCAAATGGCACCTGTCCGAGCCGGAGCGTTCGCCCGATGCCCTGGAGCGCTACGGGTTCTCGGACTACCAGTCGTGGGGGGACAACTGGGGACGTCCTTTGGACGGGGAAACGCTCGACGGCGCCGTGGCGTTCGAGACGGTCGACTGGCTGCGGCACAAACGACCGGCCGACCAGCCCTGGCTGCTCATCTCCTCGATGGTCAACCCCCACGACATCATGTTCCTGCGTGCCGGTGAGGACGAGCAGGGCCACCCCAACGGAGCCATGCAGGCGCTGACCCACCCGCCGCAGGACCTGGGCTTCATGCGCGAATGGGACGTGGAGCTTCCCGAGAACTTCCACGATGACCTGGACGCCCAGCCTTACGGGGTGCGGTCCTACAGACGCAGCACCGAGTGGAACTTCGGCGCCATTCCCGCCGGCCGCGAGGATCTGTGGAAGGTGCGGCGCAGCTACCTCATCAACTGCCTGCGGATGGTCGACGCCGAATTCGCCAAGATCCTCGACGAACTGGACCGCCAGGATCTGTGGCGGGACACGGTGGTCGTCCTCACTGCCGATCACGGGGAGATGAACGGGGCCCACGGTATGGCGCAGAAGGGCGGTATCCCCTTCGAGGAGGCCTCGCTGGTGAACATGACCGTCGTCTCACCCGATGGGCCCAGCGGGGTGCAATCCGATGCGGTGGGGTCCCACCTCGACCTCGCCACCACGTTCCTGTCGTGGGCCGGGATGAGCGAGGCAGAGATGCACGAGCGGTATCCGGCATTGACTGGGCGCAATTTGCGCCACCTCTTCGAAGCGCCCGAGGAGGCGCCCGCGCCGCGGGGTTCGGCGACGCGGCCGGGGGACGGGGCGCTTATCACGTGGGACGCGCTGAACATGCTCGACCCGGAGTGGGCCATCCAGGGCGCGTTGGGCGAGCTTGCCCAACTGGGCGACGGGCCTGCGAAGACCCTCGAGGACTGCCTGGTAGCCGGGGAGAAATACGGCGCACCGGACATGACCAAGCGAACCTTTTTCCGCGCGGTCAGCGACGGGCGCTACAAACTCGTGCGCTGGTTCTCGCCCACCGAGTACTCCACGCCGCGGACGGTGGCGCGCCTGCATGAGACCAGCGACGTGGCCCTGTACGACCTGCGTAATGACCCGGGGGAGATGCGCAACATCGGCGATCCAGCGCATCCCGACTACGACGAGGCCCTCGTGGCGCGGATGCTCGACAAGCTCGTGCGTCTCATCGAGGAGGAGCTGGGCACCGACGAGGCACCTTTCGACCTGGACCTGTTCGGCACCCGCGAGGTGCGCTACCGGTGGCAGGACGTCCAACCCCCGCCCGGCGGCCTGCCATCCGAACCCAACCCGCTCACCATCGACCGGGAGGGCGGTTCCTGACGACGCCGCTGCCGCGCGCGGCAGGCGCGCAAACTCCTGGGATCCAGACTGTTGGAGGCGTCGACGACGCGCTAACTCATGGGATCCAGACGGTTCGGTGCGCTGACGACGCGCTAGCTCCTGGGATCCAGACGGTTCGGTGCGCTGACTCATGGGAGTCCGTCGTAACTCATGGGTTCCAGACTGCATTTTCGACGGACTCCCAGGAGTCAGGGGAGTGCGGGGGCGGGCTGGGCGTCGTTAGGTCACGGGAATCCGTCGGATGGGGGTGGTCGATCACCCCTACGGTGGCCCGATCGGCCGTGGTCCGACCCACCTCACAGGCGGAATGCCGAGACGGCGCGCAAGAGTAGGCCCCGCGGGGCTCGAACCCGCAACCCACGGATTAAAAGTCCGTTGCTCTACCCATTGAGCTAGAGGCCCATCAGCCCGGTCGCTCCCCGCCGCCTCGGCGCCGAGGGAGCCCATAGGCCAGAACCAGCCTACTGGGAGCGTGCGCCGGTGCCGCACAGGTCCACATCGTGACGGACGAGCGGCGGCTGCCGCGAAACGTTGTCGGGTGCAGCTGTACGCGCCGGGTGAAACCGCAACATTCACCCCGCTACCTCTTGCATCCGGGCGCCGGAAGCGCAACGGTGGATCACCGCAATAACCGGGGCGCTGGCAAACTCAAGGAATGGCGACATGCTTACCCTGACCGACAAAGCGAAAGCCGCGATTGTAGGGATCACTACCCAGGCGGGTCTGCCGCCGACCGGCGGCATTCGTATCTGCCTCGCGGGAACCGAGGATCAGGTCGAACTATCTCTCTCCACCGAACCGGCCGCAACGGACGCGATCCTGGTCGAGGACGGCGTTCGGCTCTTCCTCGACGCGGAGGCCGCCCAGGTGCTGGCCCGCCACACGCTGGATGCCGCCGAACGACCGCACGGCGGCATCGGCTTCCAACTCCGGGAGACGTGACGATGACCGACCAGCCTCGCCCGCGCCGCCCCGCGATCCTCGAGCAGCCGGAAGCTGAACTCATCGAGGGCGATCACGACACGGCGGAAAGCTCGGAGTTGGCCCATGACACCGCCCAAGTCGTGCTCGGGCACCCGGACGCGCCGGACGACCTCGCCCTGCGCATTCGCACCGCGATCGACGAAGAGGGCCTGGATTCCGTGGCGGGCCTGTGGTCGCGTAGTCCGGCCGCCACGCTGCCCGGCACGCTGTGGCGCCTCTACCTCCTGCTCGACTGGATCGAACGCGACCCAGAAACCGTCGACGCCAGGTACGGCGAGGGGGACCCGGGCGACGTCCCCGACCCGCAGACACTCGCCCAGGAGATCGGCCACCTCCTGGCAGGGCGGGAGCCCGACAGCGTAGCGGGCATCACGGCCCGTGCCGCCGACCTGTTCGACGTCTTGGCTCGCGGGGCCGCGGCCCATCACCAAACGAGCCAGACCGCGTCCCACGCGCCGGCCACCGAGCCCGCGGTCGAAGGCACCCAGGGCCTCGAGGCCACCGCGCGCGAGCTCCGTCACGCCGCGGAGCTCGCCCGCCGGGGCATGCTCAACTAGCCAGCCCCGGACAGCGCTCCGCTTCGGCGAAGTTCGCCGCCGAAGCCCCCGGCCCTGGGCGATGCCCGGGCGGGACTGGCATCATGGCGGATGGACCGGCCAGCCGACGACACCAAGGAGGGGCCCGTGGAGCGACGCTTTCGCCGTCCAGCGATGCTGGACCCGCAGGAAGCCGCCAGGATCCCCGATGCCAGTGACCCCGCGACCCGTTCCCAGCTCGCCTACACCACCGCCGCCGCGCTCGTCGACCGCGGGCGGCGCGACGCCGGCAGCGACCCCGAGTTGCTCGACCGCCTCGTCGCCTTCGTCGACGACGAGGGGCTCGAGGCGATCGCCGAACTGTGGTCACACAGCCCCGCCAGGAGCCTGCCCGGCGCCCTGTGGCGGCTGTACGTGCTGCGCGAATGGGTACGGCAAGACCCGCACACGATCGCCCAGCGTTTCGAGCTCGGATACCAACGGGCCGAAGTCTCCGGTGTCATCGCCGGGGTGGCCCAGCCGCCCGCGCCGGGCGACGTGCGGCGCACCACCGACGCCGTCCTCGCCGGCGTGTATGAAGGTGACCTCGACGTCGCCTTGGATCGCGCCGCCGCGTTCCTCCTCGTCGTTGCTACCGGCTCCGCGCTCGACGCCGATCTCATGGTCGACGAAGCAGCGGGCCACGACCTCACCCGGCGCGCCAGCACACTGACTGAAACCGCCACCGACCTACGTGCCGCAGCCGAGCTGTGGCGTACTGGAGACCTGCAATGAGCGAGGCGCCCCGCGCGGTAGCTGTGAGCACGGGGCTCGACGGCCCCATCCGTACCGCCGACGTTTTCGAACTGCTCGACACGGTCGAGCGCGTTGACGGCGTCGCGGCCGTCTCGGAGCAGGGGCTGCTGGCCTTGGAGCATGGCCGCGAGGCGGTGCGCCACCTGTGGCTGGCGCCCAGCGGCAGGCTCGCCGCCTACGCCCAGGTCGATGAGACGGGCAGCGCGGAACTCTGCGTGCACCCGGCGCATCGGCTGCAGGGGCTGGGGCGCCAGCTCGTCGAGAAGCTCCTCGCGACGACCTCCCCGCTGGCGATCTGGGCCCACGGCAACCTCACCGGCGCCCAGGCGTTGGCCAAGGCCACCGGCCTGGAGGTCACCCGCGAGCTGCTGAAGATGTCCTACGAACTCCCCACCGCCGCCATCCGGCCGCGCCCCGCGCCCGCAGGCATCGAGGTGCGCCAGTTCAGGCCGGGTGAGGACGAGGCCGCCTGGGTCGAACTCAACGCCCTGGCGTTCGCCGACCACCCCGAGCAGGGGCGGATGACCGTCGATGACATGGCCGAGCGGCAGACGACCGACTGGTTCGACCCCTCGCTGCTGTGGCTCGCATACCGACCCGACGCACCCTCAACCCTGCTCGGTTCGATGTGGGTGAAGATTCCGCCGGAGTCCACCGACGGGGAGATCTACGTGCTCGCCGTCCACCCCGAAACGCAGGGCGAGGGGCTAGGCAGCTGGCTCACGAGCGTGGCCCTGCAGGAAATGCAGCGACGCCGCATGCGCACCGCCAGTCTCTACGTCGACGGGGGGAACACCCCGGCCGTGCGCACCTATGAGCGCGCGGGCTTCGGGCGGGCCACCATCGACGTGCAGTACGCGCCACGCCCGCGGGAGTGAGAAGCGCGGGGCCACGGGGGCAAAGAACGGGCCCACGGGGGCAAAGATAAGACGACGTCGGGCCGCAAAGCGCCAGTCGGCGCAAAGGCCGCTCGAAGCGGCTTGTGTTGGAGCCCGGGGCTTTCACGACCCGACGCCGCACATTCAGTGTAGGGGCTACCCGAAGCCGTAGCGAGCCCGGGGACCGATCGGCCCGAACCGCCGGCGATGTCGCGGCGCGTGCCCCGGCACCCGGCCGATCTGGGACAATCGCCGGGTGCCTACCCCTGCCGTCGCGACAGTTCGGGTGCTTCCCGCCCCGCTGCCAGCCGTCCCCCCGGCT
Source organism: Actinomycetaceae bacterium (assembly GCA_035303045.1). Taxonomy (GTDB): domain Bacteria; phylum Actinomycetota; class Actinomycetes; order Actinomycetales; family Actinomycetaceae; genus DATGSB01. The sequence continues at coordinate 7,569 of DATGSB010000380.1, forward strand.
GGGGCAGCGGCGTGACGCGGCCCTCGAACCGCGGCGTCATCACGGCCGCCCTCACCGCCGGACTGGCCCTCGCGGCCGTCTCGCGGCAGGCCTATTTGGTGCCGGCGCTGCTGGCCGTCGCCGTCGTCGTGTTCGCGATCGGCTGGCCCCGCCTTCTCGGCCTGCCCAGCCCCCGGACGTCGACCGTCGTCATCGCCGCCAGCGGACTCAGCGCCATCGGGCTCGTGGCCTGGCGGGAGGACTTCGGGATCCTCGCCCCCGTCGTCGGCTTCGCCGTCCTCGCCGCGTTCATCGCCGAGATGGCCCGACGAGACGGCCGGCCCCGCCTCGTCGAGTCGGTCGCCGGCACGGTCATGGGCGCGGTCGTGGCGATCGCTGCCACGGGGTGGGTGGCCGTAGGGAGTTCGCGCCCGGCGCTCGCGCTCATCGTGACGGCGGCGACGACGTTGGCCGCGGCGTGCGCGGCAACGGCGCTGCCGCTGACCTCGACCCGGGTGGCGACGTACGCCACCCTCGTGGCCACCGCGGCGGGCCTCGGCCTGGGATACCTGCTGGCTGACGTCGGCCTCCTCAACGGCGGCATCATCGGATTCGCGGCCGGAGTGCTCACTGCGGCCGCCTACCTGCTCTTCATTCGCTTTCCCGCCACCGTGCGGTGGCTGCCCGCACTTGCGGCCGCTGGAGTCCCCCTCCTCATGGCCGGGGGACCGACGTACCTCGTCGGCACTCTGGTGTTCCTCTGATCCGGGCGCGCGGGCGGCGGGCCGGGTGATGGCCCCCGCGCCGGCGGCCGGGCGCAGGACGTAGCATCATGGCGTGTCCACGTTCAATATCCCCGACGGCCTCGCACCCGAGATCTATCCCCTGGCATGGCTCGTGGGCTCGTGGCGCGGGTACGGCGTGCTCGCCTATCCGTCGATCCCCGAGCAGCCGATCGTTCAGGAAGTGACCTTCGACCACGACGGCGGGCCCTACCTACGCTGCCGGAGCACGATTTGGACGGTTGACCCCGCACGTTCGGAGTCGGTGGCCCACGAGACGCCGGGGATCGCGGGCGCCGAGCTGCTCGCCCCCGCCGAGGTCTGGTCCTCCGAGAGCTCCTACTGGCGCCCGTCGCCCACGCAGCACAGCGCGCAGCGCCAGGCAGGCGAACCCGCAACCGATGGGCGGGGTGCCCCGCCGCCCATCACCGACATCGAGGTGCTGCTGGCGCAGCCCACCGGGCACGTCGCCGTCTACCTCGGCCGCGCACAGGGACCGCGCATCGACCTCGTGTCCGACGCCATGGTGCGCACGGCCGAGGCCTCGGAGGTCACCGCCGGGCGACGCATGTACGGCCTCGTCGCCGGCGACCTGCTGTGGCACGAGGAACTCGCTGCCTTCGGCAACGAGCTGCAGCCCTACACCTCGGGGCGCATGGGAAGGAAGGTAATGACGTGACAAGCCCACTGCTCGCACGCACCGGAGCGGTCGAGGGAGCCGGCCCCGACGCCGGAGTGGCCCTGCACTACGGCAACCCCGCCCGCGAACAACGCGATCTGGAACGCGGCCGCGCCGTCGTCGACCTCTCCCAGCTCGGCGTCGTCACCATCGGCGGCGTCGACCGCAAGAGCTGGCTGCACACCCTCAGCACCCAGCACACCGACGCCATCGCCGACGGCGAATCCACCGAGATGCTGCTGCTCGACCCCCAGGGGCGCATCCAGCATGCGGCGGGGGTCGTGGAATTTGACGACGAACTATGGCTGCTCACGGAGGGGGCGAAGGCCGCCGACCTCGCCGCCTTCCTGGAGTCGATGAAGTTCATGCTGCGCGTCGAAGTCACTGACCGCAGCGAGGAGTACGCCGTGCTCGGCACCATCGGTGAGGGCAGCGCGGCGCTCGCCGCCGGCCCCCACCACGTGCTCACGTGGCGCGACCCCTGGCCGCGCACGGCGGCGGGTGGCACCCGCTACGCCGTCGCCGACGAAGATCACCCCGGGTACGGCGTCGAACGCTGCCTCAGCCTCGTGCCGCGTGAGGATCTGGCGGCGGCCGTGGATGCCAGCGGCCTCACGTTGGCCGGCACCTGGGCGTGGGAGGCGGCGCGGGTCGCCGCATGGCGCCCCCGCCTGGGCCGAGAAGTCGACGAGCGCGCCACCCCGCACGAACTCGACTGGCTGCGCACCGCCGTCCACCTGAACAAGGGCTGCTACCGCGGCCAGGAGACGGTCGCGAAGATCGTCAACCTCGGCCGCCCTCCGCGTCGTCTCGTCATGCTCCACCTCGACGGCTCGGAGCACTTCGTGCCCGAGCCGGGCGCAGCGGTGATGAACGGCGAGCGCGCCGTCGGCCACGTCACCAGCGTCGTGCGTCACGAGCAGGACGGACCCCTCGCCCTCGCCCTCGTGCGCCGCAACACCCCGCCGGATGCCGTGCTTCGAGTCGATGACATCCCTGCCGCCCAAGAGATCATCGTCAGCGTCGAGGGCGCCTCCGAAGCTCGCCCGGCGCAGCGCCCCGGTGCAGAACTGCGGGGTCGACGGCGACCGTGAGCAGGCCGCAGCAGCCCGCCGAGCGGATCGACGGCCGCCGGTTCGTT
>DATGSB010000381.1:0-2902 GCA_035303045.1 Actinomycetaceae bacterium
AGGACGCCGACGAGAATCAGATCAAGAAGGCCTACCGTAAGCTCGCCCGCGACCTGCACCCCGACCGCAACCCCGACGACGCGACCGCGGAACAGCGCTTCAAGGAAGTCGGCGAGGCCTACTCGGTGCTGTCCGACAGCGAGAAGCGCCAACAGTACGACGCGGTGCGGGCCATGGCAGGGGGCGGGCCGCGGTTCGCGGCTGGCCCCGGCGGCCCCGGGGGCGGCGGCTTCGAGGACATGTTCGGCGGCATGTTCGGCGCCGGCCCAGGAATGCGCTACTCCACCGGCGGCGCCGGCGCCGCCGACTTCGAGGACGTGCTGGCCGGCATGTTCGGCGGCACGGGCTTCGGCGGGCCGCGCCGCGCCCGCGGCGGCGACATTCACAGCTCGGCATCCGTGCCGTTCCGGCAGGCGGTGAGCGGTGCGACCGTGAAGCTGACGACGAACGGCCGGTCGATGAAGGTGCGCATCCCGCCGGGGGTGCGCGACGGCCAGAAGATCCGGCTGCGTGGCAAGGGCCAACCCGGCCACGGCGGCGGGGAGGCCGGCGACCTCGTCGTCACCGTGCACGTCGAGCCGCACCCGGTGTTCACCATCGACGGCAACAACCTGCGCATGACGCTGCCGGTGACCTTCGCCGAGGCCGCCCTGGGAGGCACCGTCGAGGTGCCCACCCTCGACGGCGCCCGCGTGCGGCTGCGTGTGCCCGCGGGCACGCCCTCGGGCCGCACGCTGCGCGTGCGCGGCCGAGGGGTGGAGACGAAGAAGGGCACGGGCGACCTGCTCGTCACCCTCGAGGTCGCCGTCCCGTCTCGCCTGGACGGCGCCGCGGCCAAGGCCGTGGAGGACTTCGCCGCCGCCACGGCCGGGGAAGACCCCCGGGCCGATCTGTATCGGCTCGCCACCGAATAACGACGGGCAAAACGCATAACGACGGCGGCACGGAAAGGGAGGGGAAGAGGAATGAGCTCAGCGCGTGACGCGCCGCGCTTCCTCATTTCCGCGGCTGCGCAGCTCACCGGAATGCACCCGCAAACGCTGCGCCAATACGACCGCCTCGGCCTCGTCTCCCCGCAGCGCACGGCCGGCCGCGGGCGCCGTTACTCGGAACTCGACATCGAGCGCCTGCGCCAGGTGCAACAACTCTCCCAAGAGGAGGGCATCAACCTGGCGGGAATCCGCCGGATCATGGCCCTGGAGCGCAGGCTCGAACGGCTCGGCGCGGAGCTCGCGGCCCTGCAGCGCGAGGTCGCGCGGGAGCACCGCGTCTTCGCCGCCGACGCCGGCGGCGAGGTGCACGAACTGCCCCGGGGCAGGCGCCCCATGCGCCGCCGCAGCCTTGGCGCGCTCGTGGTGTGGCGTCCGCCGGGCAAGGACTGAGCGAGCAGCGGGTAGCAGAGGCCACGGCGCGCGACGCCCGGCGTCTCGCCCCACGAGGTGAGATGCTGGAGGGTGGCGCCGCCTGGCATGCTTGAGCGCGCCACACGTGTGCGTACGCGATAAGGGAGATGGCCATGTCGACCCCGACACCACCCGACGGGCGGGACGAGCCCAGGTACGGGCGTCGCATCGATCCCGGCGAGTACCAGGGGCAGTCGTACGGCCAACCGGCTCAGCCCTACGGCCAGCAGCCCCCACCGGGCCAGCCGCCCGCCTACGGCCAGCAGCCCGGCCAGGCGCCCCACTACGGCGCCCCGAACTATGGCGCCCCGGGTGGCTACGGACAGCAGAAGCCACCGCGGCGCGGCGGGGCGGTCACCTCCATCGTCGTCGGCGCGCTGCTCATGATCGGCGCGCCCATCGCGGGCCTCATCATCGGTGCGCTCATGGCGCTCGGGGGTTTCAGCGGCCTGGCCGACATGGCACAGACCGACACGGTCCGCGACGGCGCGACCGTCAACCTCGAGGCCAACAGGGAACGCGCGGTCTTCGTGGAGGCGAGCAGCGGGGACCGCATGCACTGCGATGTCACCGCGCCGGACGGCAGCGCCGTCAACGTCTCCACGTATCACCTCGGGGCGCCCGACGGTTCGGGCACCGCGCTCACCGGCGTGACCTTCCGCACCGGCGAAGCCGGCGAGTACACCTTCGACTGCGACGTCCCCCCAACGGCCAGCGGCCCCATCATGGTCTCCGAACCCCTCAACCTCGACGACTTCGCCGGGGCCAGCGTCGTCATCATCATCGGCTTCCTCGTCGGGCTGGTCGGGCTCGTCCTCCTCGTCATCGGCATCGTGTGGCTCGTGCGGGTCAACCGCCGCATCCGCGAGGCCCGTGGCTGGTAACGCATTGCCCTCCCACGGCTCAGCAGGACTCAGCGGGCGGGCACCCCGAGTAGCGCTCGCGGCGCCGCCCCCGCTTGCGCACGCGGCTTCCATCAGCGACGCCGTGGTGTGGCTGCGTGACGGGGTGGGAATGGTCGGCGAGGGCGGCTGGACCGTCACCCTCACCGGCGAGCGCCGCCTACCCCGCCTGGCCGCCCTGTGGCGCGAGATCGCCGCGGGCCACGCCGGCGTCCTCACCGCGTTCGTCTCCTCGGTATTCGACGACCGCTCTCGGGCTGCGACGGTGCTGCGCATCCCGCACCGCCTGCAACGGCGCACCGAGGCGGGAGCCGACGAGATCACCCAATCGCTCGACGAGGATCGCCTACGCGCCGCCGTCCAGCGCGCACCGGGCGCTCGCCTCGACGGCGACATCCACCCGCCCCCGGGCGCCACCCTCTCGCCGGCCGGTTACGAGAGGGCCGTACGTGAGGCCCTGGCCAGAATCGCCGCGGGCGATGTCGCCAAGGTGGTCCTCAGCCTCGATGAGTTCATCCCCGCCGACGACGCCACGTGCCGCGGGGCGTTGGCTCACCTCAGCGACCACTACCCCGGGTGCTGGACCTTCGCGGTCGG
>DATGSB010000382.1:0-7324 GCA_035303045.1 Actinomycetaceae bacterium
TCGACACTATCCGGAGTTCTCATCGTCGGGAAGCTGTCGCCGCCTCAATTGCCGCCCGCGTTAGTGACGGAGGCGTTTTCTGCCCCCCACGATGTGGCGGGGGCCCAGGGAGCTTGCAGGGAGCCGTGGGGCGAGGGGCTAGGCGCGCGGGGTCTGGGCCTATGCGCGCGAGGTCTAGGTGCGCGAGGCGTTGCCCGGCCCGACGTCGTCGTCGACGAGGTCGGGGGCCAGATCGATCAGCTGAAGCGCCAAGAGGATCTGCTGTGCCCGCTCCGCCACGGGGTAGCCGAGCAACTCGTTGGCCTGCCCGACGCGATACGCGACCGTATTGGGGGCAACGTGCAACAGGTCTGCCACCGCGACCCGGCTGTTGCCGCTGGCGAGATAGAGGCGCACCGTCTCGCGGATCTCGGCCAACCGACTGCCCGAATCAAGCAGCGGGCCCAGTTCCTGCCGGACGAACCAGCGGGCGGATGTGCGATCTCGCAGCATCAGCGCCAGGTGGCCCACATCCTTGTAATGCCACGTCGAGCCCGCCGTGGCCTGCCGGCCCGCGCGCGCCGTCAGCTTGGCTCCGTGCCATGCGGCACGGAAGCCGGCCACGCCCGTGCCGGGAGGCCCGACGGCGAGGCGCAGCCACGTCGGGCGCGAGAGCCGGGCGATCGCCGGGGACGCCTTGGGCGGCAGGTCCGCGGCAAAGTTCCACCACAGGAAGATCTCGCCGTCCTGCTCCAGCGTCAGGGAGTACTGCGCCCCCATGCTCGACGCCGAGGCCGCCATGTACTGGGCGATGTCGCGCTCGTCGTCGGCGATGTACTCGTCCCGGTCCGCCCAGCCGACGGCAACGATATGGCCCCCGCGCCAGGCCGCGGCGATTGCGCTGTCCCGTTTGCTCGGCGGGGCGGCACCGTCGGCGACGGCTTTGAGCACGCGCAGCTGCTCGGTGGCGCGTCGCGTGCGCCATGCGCGTTGCTCCTGGGCGTAGGCCGTCGCTACCCGGCGGGCGAATACGTTCGCGTAGTCGAGCATCGCGAGGCTCACCTCCCGCAGCACCTGTGATCGTCGCGCGGGGCTGATGACTTCTTGGAGGGCGCTGATGAGCGCGTCCTTGGCCATCGAGTGCACGCCCCACACGCGGTTGAGCAGGGCCTCCAGCGGGATGCCGTGCCTCGATTCCGCGTGGACGATGTCGACGAGGGATTCAGGCAGTTCCGCGATGGAGTCGGTGCTCGAGCCGTCGGCCAAACTGATCATGAGGCGCAGGAACGCCTCTTCGCTCGCTTGGCGGTCCCTGCCGATGAGCGAGGACGGCGGGAAACCGCTCTGTTCCTCGCGTTCGCGCACGACGGTCGCGGCCTCATGGGCCGTCTGCACGCTCCACGCGGCGGCTGCGGGGCCGAGGACCTCGATCGCCCGACCGATCAACGCGGGATCGCCCAGGGCACGTTCCGCGAAATCCCGGGGGCCCCAGGCTCCGTTGTCGGGGGCAAGAGTACGAATCCAATCCATCGTGCCTGCGACTATACGCAACTGGCGCCGACGCCATGAACAGCCCTCGGGTTTGGTGCGTGGAGACTGCCGGGAGCCGAAAGATCCGCGCAATCATGGGCAGCCGGAGAGGGGCAGCGCTGCACCCCTCCGGGGAAGGAGCGAGGATGCCCGTTCGAACGGTCCCAGTCCGGAACCCACGTACCGGCGAGATCGATCATGAGATTACCGCGGCCGACGCCGCGGGGGTCGCGGAGGCGGCGTCGCGGCTACGGAGCAACCAGGCGGCATGGCGCGATCTCGGCGTCGAGGGCCGCGTGGACGTCATGAAGAGGTGGCTGGCCGAGTTTTCGAAACAGGCCGCCGCCTTCGGTGAACTCGAGGCCATCGACACCGGCGGAACCCACACCTCCTACGCCCAGGGCTACATCACCATGGCCAACGTCCAGGGCTGGATCGAGGACGCTGCCGAGGCTCTTCGCGACGCCGCTGGCGGCGCGCGAGCCTCCGCGACGATGCCCAGCGTTTCCGTCACCGCGCAGTTGGTGCCGTATCCGTTGACGGGGATCATCTCGCCGTGGAACGCCCCCACCATGCTCGCCCTGCTGGACGCCATCCCCGCCCTGTTCGCGGGATCGGCCGTGCTGTGGAAGCCCTCGGAGGTCACACCGCGGTTCGTGCCCACGTTCTTCGAGACGGTTCGCGCGGTTCCCGAGCTGGCCGCCGTCTTCGACTACGTCCTCGGCGATGCCGCCACCGGGGAGGCGCTCGTCCAGCAGGCTGACGTCGTGTGCTTTACCGGCAGCGTGGAGACCGGGCGCAAGGTCGCGGTGGCATGCGCGCAGCGGCTGATCCCGGCGTATCTGGAACTCGGCGGGAAGGATCCCGCCATCGTCACAGCAAGTGCGGACCTCGATCGTGCGACGACCGCGATTCTGTACGGGGCGACCTATGCCACGGGGCAGGTCTGCTACTCGACCGAACGGATCTATGTCGACCGATCCGTTCACGATGACTTCGTGGATCTGCTCGTCACCAAGGCGCAGCAGGTTCGCCTCAGTTACGACAACCCGAAGGCGGGCCACCTGGCCCCTTTCACGTTCGGCCCCCAAGCTGAGGCCGTCATGGGCCACCTCGACGACGCCGTGGCGAAGGGCGCCCAGGTGCTCACCGGGGGGAAGGTCGAAATCCACGCGGGCGGGAAGTACATGCGCCCCACGGTCGTGACCGGCGTAGACCACACGATGCAGATCATGCGCGATGAGACCTTCGGCCCGATCATGCCCGTCATGGCCTATGACGACATCGCTGAGGCCATTGCGCTGGCCAATGACACCGAATATGGCTTGACCGCCTCAGTTCTGGCGGGCACGGCCGAGGAAGCCACCGAAATCGGGGAGCAACTCAACGCGGGATCGATCTTCCTGCAGGACACCTTCCTGACTTTCGGCAAGGCGCGAACGATCGGTACCCACGCATTCGGCAATTCGGGAGTCGGAGGCGGTCGTACCGGTAAGGACTCGATCCTGCGCTTCGTGAGAAAGAAAGCACTGATGCTGCAGAACGGCGAACCGACGAGCATTCTTGACAACTGGTATGAGGAGAGAGATTAGTGGCCTGGACACTGACGGCAGAAGACAAGCTGGAGATTCAAGAGCTGTACGCACGGTACTCGTGGGGCATCGATCTGGCGGACGAGGAGCTCGCGCTTTCGACGTTCGTCGCCGATGGCTGGTTCGATCACCTGTGGCAAGGGCGCGTGCAGGGGCACGACGCGATCCGCGAGAACCTGCGCTCGCTCTGGAATGACCGCCAACACTGGTGGTACGGCCGCCAGCACGTGATGAGCAACTTCCTGTTCCAGCCCCGTGAGGAAACCGGGGAAGTCGACATTCGCTGCTTCTTCCAGATCTACCAGCACAACGTCGACTATCGCACCAACTTCCTTTTCGGGATCGGCACGCGCAAGGACCACGTCACCAAGAAGGAAGGGACGTGGAAGTTCCAATCGCTGTGGGTGAACGCGTGGACGGAAAAGGACCAGGTTCCCTGGAAGGGCGAGGTGCACATCGCGGGCCGGCCGAAGTACACGCCGCAGCCCGCGCCTACGGACTGAGCGCACGATAACCGCGGCGGCGGCCGCGGCGACGCCCTAGCAATGAAAATGGGCCCTCACACCGGTGAGGGCCCATTTTCTATTGCCGCTCAGCGGCGCAGCGCTCAGCCCGCGTTCGGGGCCCAGCTGCCGTGGAAGGTGAAGCACGGGGAGAACGGAATCTTCGCCCGCGCGATGACGTCGACAGTGGTGGCGTCGAGCACGAGGAGCTCGCCGCGGTTGGTGTCGTAGTGGTTGACCACCGACAAGAGGTAGCCATCGCCCTCGGGGGCATCGGGCGTGCGGGGCACGAAGATGCCCTCGTGGGCGACCGAGGCGCCCTTGAGGTCATACGAGCGCGTTTCGCCCGTCTCCCAGTCGATGCGGGAGATTCCGTCGAGCGACCGGAAGTAGCCGTAGCGGTGCTTCGACATGGCGAAGCGGTCGTCGATCCGTGGCATCTCCCCGATGTGGCCACTGGAGGTGACCTTCGGCTCGTCGCTGGTGCCGGCGAGGTCGAAGGTCAGGCGCGTGATGTAGCCGAAGCCGTCGTTGGGGTCGGTGGCGTTGCCGTTGATGTCCTTGATGAAGGGGAAGGAGTTTCCCTCACACACCGCGGCATCGAGGACGACGGTGGAGCCCTCGGTGTAGGCGTTCATGATGTGGCCGACGTGCACCTTGGGGGCCTTGAACCACCGAATCTCGTTGACCGAACCCTCGCGGGGCATGATTCCCCAGTACGACGGGAGCGAGGGGTCGTAGGCGTAGAACGGGCCGCCGGCCTTGATCCGCTCGTTGTCGACGGTCCACGGCTGCACGTCGAAGATGACGTGCTCGCGGGTGACGGCGAAGTCGTGCATCATCCCGGGGATCGGCGCGATGAACGTCTCCTCGCGGGTGAGGTTGAGGTCCTTGTCGCCCACGATGAGCGAGATCTCGCCGATGTTCTTGCGCTCGGAGAAGAGGCCGAACGCCCACCATTCGCCCGTGACCGGGTCGATCTTGCCGTGCGCCGACAGCGCCGAGGACTTGAGGTCGCCGTCGAAGTTGAAGCGGTCGAGCGTTTCCAGGGTGACCGGGTCGATCTCGTGGGGGTGGGAGTCCTCCCGCAGCGCGAAGAGCCGCTCGTTGAACCACCAGGCGAAGGTGTTGCCGGTGTTGTCGCGGTCGGGCACGTCCGCGACCGACGGGTCGTCGGTGTAGGGGTTGCGGTACACGCCGAAGAGCCTGCGGCGAGCCTCCCGCTCGGCCTTGAACCGTTCGGTGCGGATATAACGGGACTTGTAGTCGACGTGACCGTCCTGGATGCGCCACTTCATCATGTGGCCATCGCCGTTGATGACGTTGTCCTCATCGCCGAGCGTGGGGAACTGCGTGTCGGGCCCCAGGCGATACAGCGAGCCGTTGAGCTCCTCTGGGATGATCCCCTCCAGCTCGCATTCGAACACGTCGGCTTCGAGCCGGGGCATGGGGAGCTTCTTGCCATAGAAGCTCGGGATGGGGTGAAAATCGGGCTGACGGTAGGCCACGAGTCCTCCTCGGGTTCGACATTGAACTAATCCGCTTCAGCAAAGCAGCGGGCCGACGCCTGCCGAACGGTGCCGACATCAGTGTGCGGAAGCGCGCTTTGGCGTCGACGCCATGCGGCGGCCGGGCCTTGGTCGCGCCGACAACCGGGATCGGATTTGCGTGTGTCGGCGCCAACGACACACCCCCGTGCGGTCTTACACGATAGGAGGACGGCGAAGAGGCCGGGAAACAGCTGGAGGAGTTGGCGGATGGCCGGACTGCGAATGAAGGCGGCGGTTGCGACAGCGCCCGGATCGTCATTGGAGATGACGGAGATCGTGCTGGACGAGCCGCGGGCGGACGAGGTGCTCGTCAAGATGCGGGTGAGCGGGATCTGCCACACCGACATCAACGCCTCCCAGGGCCGCCTGCCGGTGACGATGCCCATCGTTCTCGGTCACGAGGGCGCGGGCGTCGTGGAACGCGTGGGTGCCCAGGTCACGGAGGTGAGCCCGGGGGACACCGTCGTTCTCGTGCCCGACTTCTGCCGCGACTGCCGGCAGTGCCGCCAGGGCCACACCGCCTATTGCGAGCTCGCCGGCGTGCTCGTGTTCGGGGGCACGCGGCTGGACGGTTCGCCGAAGGCGCACCGAGACGGCGAACCTGTACGGGCAGGCTTTTTCGGGGAGTCCTCCTTCGCCGAGTACTCATTGGCCACGGAACGCAACGTCGTCAAGGTCTCGCCCGACGCCCCGCTGCACCTGCTCGCCTCGCTCACGTGCGGAGTGAACGCCGGAGCCGGCGGCATCCTCAACGGGCTGCGGGTACGACCGCAGCATTCCGTGGCGGTCTTCGGTGTCGGCACCGTCGGACTGGCCGCGGTGATGGCGGCCGCCATGGCCGGGGCTCACGAGATCATCGCGGTCGACCGCCACGCCAGCCGGCTGGAGCTCGCGGCCGAGCTCGGCGCCACCGGCGTCGTCAACACCGCCGAGGCGCCGGATCTCGGGCAGGCGCTGCGTGCACTGGCGCCCCACGGCGTCGACCGCAGCCTCGACTCGACCGGCAATCCCGCCCTCATCCAGGCGGCCATCGACATCCTCGCCACGCGGGGAGTGTGCGGCTACGTCTCCGGCACCGGTGGCGTGCCGCTCGAGCTCGACCTCACCGGCATGCTCGCCCAGGGCAAGCAGCTTCGCCCCCTCATGGGCGGCGAAGGCACCGGCGCCGTCTTCCTGCGGGATCTCATCCGGTACTTCGAACTCGGTCGGCTGCCCATGGAGCGGCTGGTCAAGACCTACCCATTCGACGACATCAATGCCGCGATCGCGGACATGAAATCGGGAGAGACGATCAAACCGATCCTCGTGTTCGACTAACCGGTTCCGCGGGCGTGCCCGCCCATGACGACGACCTAGACACCTCAACGAGGAGGACCATTGGCCCCGAACGGGACCGCGACCCTGCTGCGTAAGCAATGGTCGCTGCATTCGAAGCGAAACCTGCAGATCGCGATCGCGGTCGTCGCGACCCTGCTGTTCGTGGCCCCCCTCCTGGCCGTGCTGTTCAGCGCCTTCCGCACCACGCCGTTCCGGGGCGAGTGGACATTGGAAGCGGTCCGAGACGTCCTGCTCGCGGGCGACACGTGGTCGGCGCTGGGCAACTCCGTCATGCTGGCGATCGCCAGCGTCGTTCCCGCGATGCTCATCGCCATTGTCTTCGCCGTGCTCATCACGCGCACCAACGCGTTCCTCAAGTGGCTCATCATCGCGACGATGGCCATCCTCGTCGCCACCCCGCCCGTGTTTTATGCGATCGCCTGGGGCCTGCTGGGCAACCGCACGGTGGGCATCATCAATGTCATCGCGCGGGGTGGCGAACAGTGGGGGGACGGGCCGTTCAACATCGAATCCTGGTTCGGGCTCATCCTCGTGTCCGGCCTGCGCGCCACCGGCTTCATGTTCCTGCTCCTCATCGGCCCGTTCAGCCAGATGGATCGCTCGCTGGAAGAGGCGGCGCGCGTCTCCGGCGCCGGGGCGGTGCGGACGTTCTTCGGCACGCAGCTCCCCACGCTGATGCCGGCGATCGTCGGCGTGCTCATCATCTCGACGATCGTCTCCATCGAGGCCTTCGACGTGCCCCTGTTCCTCGGTGTGCCGGCGGGCATCTACGTGCTGCCCACCGAGGTGTTCGCCTACCTCAACGACGCGCGACAACCGATGTACGGCCACG
>DATGSB010000383.1:0-4882 GCA_035303045.1 Actinomycetaceae bacterium
AAGACCCAGATGTTCGAAACGGGCATCAAGGTCATCGACCTGCTCACCCCCTACGTGCTCGGTGGGAAGATCGGCCTCTTCGGTGGTGCCGGTGTCGGTAAGACCGTGCTTATCCAGGAGATGATCCAGCGAGTCGCGCAGGACCACGGTGGTGTGTCGGTGTTCGCCGGTGTCGGTGAGCGCACGCGTGAGGGCAACGACCTCATCCACGAGATGGAAGACGCCGGGGTGCTGGACAAGACGGCGCTGGTGTTCGGCCAGATGGACGAGCCGCCGGGCACCCGCCTGCGCGTCGCGCTGTCCGGCCTCACGATGGCGGAGTACTTCCGCGACGTGCAGAACCAGGACGTGCTGCTCTTCATCGACAACATCTTCCGCTTCACTCAGGCCGGCCAGGAAGTGTCGACGCTGCTGGGCCGCATGCCCTCCGCGGTGGGCTACCAGCCCAACCTGGCCGACGAGATGGGCCTGCTGCAGGAGCGCATTACCTCCACCCGCGGCCACTCGATCACCTCGCTGCAGGCGATCTACGTGCCCGCCGACGACTACACGGACCCGGCGCCGGCGACGACCTTCGCCCACCTCGACGCCACCACCGAGCTATCGCGTGACATCGCCTCCCGTGGCCTCTACCCGGCGGTGGACCCGCTGGCCTCCACCTCTCGGATCCTCGACCCGCGTTACGTGGGCCAGGAGCACTACGAGGTCGCGACCCGAGTGAAGTCGATCCTGCAGAAGAACAAGGAACTGCAGGACATCATCGCCATCCTCGGTGTCGATGAGCTCTCCGAAGAGGACAAGGTGACCGTGGCCCGCGCCCGGCGCATCGAGCAGTTCCTGTCGCAGAACACCTACATGGCCGAGAAGTTCACCGGCGTCGCGGGCTCGACCGTGCCGCTGAGCGAAACGGTGGAGGCATTCAAGAAGATCGCTGACGGCGAGTTCGACCACATCGCCGAGCAGGCCTTCTTCAACATCGGTGGCCTGGAAGACCTCGAGCGCAACTGGGCTCGCCTGCAGGCCGATTCCTGAGTGGCGACGCGGAGCGAAGGGACACAGCGGTGGCACTGAAAGTGAGCATCGTCGGGCCGGACCGCACCTGGTGGTCGGGCGAGGCGGCAGCGGTGAGCGTGCCCGCCGCGGACGGCGAGCTGGGCATTTTGCGGGGCCGCCAGCCGGTGCTGACCGTGCTCACCCCGGGCACGGTGCGCATCACCGGTGAGAGCGGGTCGAGCGAGGACATCGAGATCCTCGGTGGCTTCGCCTCGGTGGACCAAGACGTCGTGATGATCGTGGTCGATGAGCACGACGAGCGACGCGCGGAGCACGTCGCCGCCGAGCAGTAGGACGCGGCAGTGGGCTGGCAGTGGCTCGCGTGGTTGACTCTCGCGTTGCTGCTGCTCGCCCTGGCCGGCGCCATCCTGCTCCTGCTGCGTGCCCACGGGCTCGGCAGGGTCGTCGGATCCTTCGAATGCGCGTGGCGCCCCGCTGGGCGCTCGAATTGGACGAGTGGCGTGGCCTGCTACGGCGTCGGACGCCTCGACTGGTACCGGCTCATCTCCCTGCGGCCGGGCCCGGCGCGCCGGTGGGGCCGGGGACAGCTCGTCATCGAAGGCGTCGAACCCCTGCCCGGGGCGTCGAGCACCGCACGGGAAGTCCACTGCCGCATCGGTGGTGAGGAGTTCTACCTCGCGGTGGACCGGCAGGCGCTTGCGGGGCTCGCGGGATGGTTGGAGTCTTTGCCGCCCACGAACCGTGGGCTGGCCTGAGGCCCCACGCGCCCGAAGCGACCAGGGGACGGAAGGGGAGGCGAAAAGGGTAGCGATGCGACTCGTCATTGCACACTGCCAGGTGGACTACACGGGGCGACTGGAGGCCCACCTCCCGCCCGCGACCCGCCTCCTCATGGTCAAGGCGGATGGCTCGGTGCTCGTGCACTCCGACGGCGGCTCCTACAAGCCGCTCAACTGGATGAGCCCGCCGTGCCGCCTGACGATCACCGAGCCCTCGGCCGAGGAGTCGGAGCTTGGTGTCACACAGGTGTGGACCGTGCAGAACACCAAGAGCGACGACCGCCTCGTCGTGCGTATCCACGAGGTGTTGCACGACCACGAAGAGGATCTGGGCGTCGACCCGGGGCTGGTCAAGGACGGCGTGGAGGCCCACCTGCAGGCGTTACTCGCCGAACAGATCGAACGCCTCGGCGCCGGGCACCGGCTCGTGCGCCGGGAGTACCCCACCGCGATCGGCCCCGTCGACATCCTCGCCCGGGACCCCGACGGCATCGCGGTGGCGGTGGAGATCAAGCGTCGTGGTGAGATCGATGGGGTCGAGCAGCTCGGCCGTTATCTCGAACTCCTCAACCGGGACCCGCTGTTGGCTCCTGTGCGGGGAGTCTTCGCTGCCCAAGAGATCCGCCCGCAGGCGCGGGTGCTCGCCGAGGATCGCGGGATCCGCTGCATCGTGCTCGACTACAACGAGATGCGCGGCTTGGATGACGTGGAGGCCCGGCTCTTCTAGCGCGCTCATTGTCGCCGCGTGTGCGGCAAAGGTACTTGGGGGTGGCGAGCGATGACTGACATGTGGTGGGGCGCCAGCATTCACGCGAGCGACGGAGCGTCGCTCGAGGAGCAGGTCGAACTTGCAGCGCGCCTGGGTGTCGGCACGGTGCGCCTCGGTATCGATTGGCCCCGGCTGCAGCCCGAGGGCCACGGGGAGCTGACGGGCGAGGTGGTCGCGCAGTACCGCAGCGTGTTGCGTCACGCGCGCACCGTCGGCATGCGTACCGTCCTCGGCTGGTCAGGTGCGTTGCCGGCCGCTCTCGCGCAGGCCGGCGGCTGGGGGAACCGTCAGACACCCGACGCCTTCGCCGCGGTGGCGGGCGAGCTCGCCGCGGCGCTCGGCTCCGACGTCGACCTCTGGGTCACCCTCGAGCGCCCCTGGGAGCGGGTGTTTCGCAGGCACGACCGGGCCGGATCAGGCGAGGCCGGTGCGGTGTTCGCCGCGGCCCACCACCTCAGCCTCGGGCACGGGCTGGCCTCTCAAGCGATCCGATCCGTTCTTGGGCCCGAGGTGGCCATCGCCGTCGATCTCGACCTGCACGTCGTCCACGCCTGCGACCCGGAGTCGGCGGGTGATCTGGAGGCCGTGGGTCGAGTGGTCGGCCTAGGCAATCATCTCTTCCTGGGCCCGCTGCTTGAGGGCAGTTACCCGATGGGTTTGCTGAGCCAGACGCGGGAATTCACGGATTGGAACTTCATCCGCCCCGGGGATCTCGTGGCGATCCGCCAGCGCATCGATGCGCTCGTCGTTAGTTACGGCGCGGTGCACACGGTGGCGTCGGCCCCCGGCGCACGGCCCGGGACGCCGTGGTCGGCGCTGCACGACGTGGAGTTTCTCGCCCCACCCCCGCCGCACACCGCGAGCGGGCAGCCCATCGCACCCGCGGCCCTGGGGGAACTGGTGGGGGCCCTCGACAACACCAACCCGGGCCTGCCCCTCGTCGTGCGAATCGAGTCGGCGGTGTTCACCGATGAACTCAACTCCGAGGGCCGCGTTCACGACGCGGCGCGGGTGTCCTACCTGCACGACCACATCACCGAGCTCGTTGCCGCCCGCGAGGCGGGCGTGAGTGTCGCCGGGCTCCTCGTGCCGCTCACAGGCAGGGCGGGAATCGTGCACGAGTCGGCCGGTGGGCGGTCGATGGCGAAGGACTCGGGGCGGTGGTACGCCGCGCTCACGGCGGCTGGCGGCGAGGTCCCGGACGCGGCCATGGCCTGGACGCTGCCAGATCTCCCGGCCTCTGGCCCGGTGGGCTGAGCCGTGGCCGCCGCTCACCGCTCTCGCCGCCGGCGCCCCACGGAGCATGTCCCGTTGGATCTCAGCCGGTTGCGCGGCATGGCGCGTACGGAGATTGGCCGCGACGGCCGGCAGTACTCGGTTCGACAGGTGCGGGGCAGCGATCGGGAGTACCGGTGCCCGGGATGCAACCAGCTCATCGCGGTCAACACCGACCACGTCGTGGTGTGGCCGGCCGACCACCTGCTCGGCGACGATGCCGCGGTGGGGGAGCGGCGTCACTGGCACGGTGGTTGCTGGCCCCGGCTCGGACGCCGCTGACCGCGGGCCGGACGCGGTGCCCAACAGCTCGGCCCTATACTGCCCGGGTGACGCGCCGCGACTTCAACCTCCAGGTGGCACTGGAAACCGACGCCGAATTCCTCGTCGACCTCTACCTCAAGGGATGGCGCGAGACGTACACCGGGGAGATCCCCGAGGCCGCCATCGCCGAGGTGGCGAGCGAGGCGCCGCAGCGGTGGCGCACGTGGCTGGCTGCCGAAGAGTCGCGAGCTTGGTTCGCCGTCGACGCGCGCCCCGACAATGCTGGGCAGCCGATCGGCTTCATCGCCGTCGAGGCGCAAGGGCCGCATGCCCCGAAACCGCTCTACGTCACGGCGCTTTACGTGTTGGCAGCGCACCAGGGCAGGGGCGCGGGCAGCGCCCTCCTGGAACATGCCACGGGGGATGCGCCGTGCTACCTGCGGGTGTCGCAGCGCAACGAGCGTGCGATCAGCTTCTATGAACGCCACGGCTTCCGGGCCGATGGAGATACCCGGGTCATCCCCGAATGGGGCGGCATCGTCGACCTGCGCATGGTGCGCTGACTGACCGCCCGGTCGATTGACGGAACACGGCTGCGTGACGGTTCGAACAGCGTGTTAACGGGTTTCGGACCCCACTCCCTCGCCTGACTGTGGTGAAGCCACCCGGCGCCCCGCTGGCTCATGGGATCCAGACAGTGCGACCCCCTGGCTCATGGGATCCAGACAGTGGCGAGCGTTCACTCACCGCTTGCCGTCGTTACTCACGGGTTCCAGACGCC
>DATGSB010000384.1:0-8489 GCA_035303045.1 Actinomycetaceae bacterium
ACCGCCGAGCACGCCAGCGACGCGGCGGCACAGGCCGTACGCGCCACCCCCGCGGCGCTCCTCCTCGATGCCGACCTCGCCGTCCTGGGATCCCACCCCAGCCGCTACGCGCGCTACGTGCGAGAGATCCGCGCGGAATACCCCCACGTCCCCGACGACGACTTCCGGCGCGGGAGACGCCGCGTGCTGGAGGCCCTGCTGGCGCGGCGCCACCTGTTCGTCACGCCGCGGGGGCGGGAGTGGTGGGAGGAGCAGGCGCGGCGCAACATGACGGCGGAGCTCGCCGCACTGCCCGCGATCACCCCATGAACAGTCGCTGCGCCTGCGCCTCGGCCTCCTCGTAGGTGACGGCGGCGGCATCGAGTGCGGCCCCGATCTGCTCCAGGGCCTCGTCCACGAGTTGCTGGGTGCCGCGCCACTGGTCGGCGACGCGGATAAACCCCGCCGACGCCTGCCCGCTCCATGACGACTGCAGGTGGGTGAGATGGCCCATCATCGCCGTCACCTCGCCCCGGATCGCCCCGGCGCTCGTCCGCGCCATCGCGGCCGCCTGGGCCACCTCCGCGCTGTCAACCTCGAACCTCGACATCGTTGCTCCTTCGATCTAGCCGTGTGGGTCGCAGGAAACGTAGGTCGAGCCGAGCCGAGGCCGCCCCCCGTCCGCTTCCCGGTGGGGGCCCGGGTGATGCGGCCCGACACTGTGGACGGCACGTGACGCCGTCCACGGCCCGGGGGCGCTGGCGCCGCTGGATGGCAGTTAGTCTGCGAGGGTGACGACCATCGAAGCGCTTGTGCTCACCGTGTCCGACCGCGCCTCGCGCGGGGAACGCGTCGACGTCTCCGGCCCGCGTGCCGCCGACCTGTTGCGCGAGGCCGGCGTCGAGGTACGCGACACCCGCGTCGTCCCCGACGACGCCACCGAGATCCGCCAGGCGCTGCGCCAGGGCGTGGCCGAGGGGGTCGACCTCATCTTCACCACCGGCGGCACCGGCATCAGCCCCACCGACGCCACCCCGGAGGCCACCGCTGCCGAGCTCGAGTGCCACCTGCCCGGGCTCGCCGAGGAGATGCGCCGCGTCGGAGCCGGCCACCACCCGGCGGCGCTACTGAGCCGCGCCGTGGCCGGCACGATCGGCACGACGCTCGTCGTCAACGCCCCGGGATCACCCGACGGCGTCGACACGGCGATCGGCGTCCTCACCCCCCTCATCGGTCACATCCATCACCAGCTGCGGGGAGGGGACCACTGATGGCGGGCCGCGTGGCACTCGCCCACATCAGCGCGGAGGCGTTGGACGTCGAGGCCCACCGGGCTGCCGTGGAGTCACCTGCGACCGGGGCCGTCGTCACGTTCGTCGGCCAGGTGCGCAACCACAGCCCCGACGCCGCCGGGGAGGTCGTGCGCCTCGAGTACGTCGGCCACCCGGACATCGCCGCCGCGATCACCCGCCTCGCCGAAGAGGTGGCTGCGGAGTTCGAAGACGTCGCGCTCGCGGTCACCCACCGCACCGGTACGCTCGACGTCGGGGATGCCGCCATCTGCGTCGCCGCGGGGGCCGCTCACCGCGAGGAGGCCTTCGCCGCGTGCCGTCAGCTGCTCGAGGTCGTCAAGGCGCGGCTACCGATCTGGAAGAAGCAGGTGCTTCGCGACGGGTCGCACACCTGGGTCGGTTCGGCCTAGCCGCACCGACGGGGGGTCAGCCCCCCGCGACACCGACGGGGTTCAGCCCCCCGCAAACGGGGGCATGACGTCAACCGTGCCGCCCGCCGGAATCGGCGCCTCGTCGTGGGCGGCCGCGCCTTCGACGAGGAACGAGCACGCGGTGAGCACCCGCTCCAGCTGCGGGCCATGGCGGTGAATCATGATCTCTTTGAGTTCCCGCACATTAGCGGCCTCCAACCGCTCCTCATCGACGGCCGCCGCCTCGGCTGCCGCCGCAAAGTACCGCACTCGAATGGCTGCGCTCACGCCTCGTCCTCCTCAAGTCCGGGGCGGTACCACGCCCCCGACTTCCCGCCGGTTTTCGATTCCAGTCGCACGTGTTCGATGCTCACGGACTTGTCGATCCCCTTGACCATATCGATGACGTTGAGGGCGGCCACGCTGGCCGCCGTCAACGCCTCCATTTCCACCCCAGTGCGGTCGGCGGTGCGGGCGGTGGCACGTAGCGCCACGCCGCTGTCGAGCACCTCGGCGTCGACGACCACGCCGTGCACGCCGATCGTGTGGGCCAGCGGCAGCAACTCCGGCGTGCGCTTCGCCGCCGCGATGCCCGCGACGCGGGCGACGGCGAGCACGTCGCCCTTGGGGGTCGAGCCATCGCGCAGCGCGGCGACGATGGCGGGCGAGCAGCGGACGAAGGCCGAGGCCGTCGCCGCCCGCACCGTCGGCTGCTTGTCCGTGATGTCGACCATGCGCGCCTCGCCCCGGGCGTCGAGGTGGGTGAAATCTGCCATGGCCCCAGGATGCCACTCGGCCCCGCCGCCCGGCGCCACGGCTGGCAGCGGCGCATCTGCGGGCCTCATACAGTAGGGGTATGCCGCTGCCACCGCTGTGTTCGCCCGGGCCGCCGCTCACCCGCGACCAGATCACCCGCTATTCCCGCCACGTGCTGCTGGCCCAGCTGGGCCGCACGGGGCAGCAACGGCTGCGTAACGCCCGCGTGCTCGTCATGGGCGCCGGGGGCCTGGGCGCACCGATCCTGCAATACCTTGCCGCCGCCGGAGTGGGCCACCTCGGCGTCGTCGATGACGACGTCGTCGAGATCAGCAACCTGCAGCGCCAGGTGATCCACCGCGCCGACGCCGTGGGCCAACCGAAGGTCGACTCGGCACGATCCTTCGTCGCCGCCCTCAACGACGAGGTGGGCTTCACCGGCTACCACCTGCGGATGGACGAGAGCAACGCGGCCGAGATCCTCTCCGGTTACGACCTCGTCATCGACGGCACCGACAACTTTCCCACCCGCTACCTCGTCTCCGACGTGTGCGCCGCGCTCGGCAAGCCGGTGGTGTGGGGCTCAATCCTGCGGTTCAACGCCCAGGTGGCGGTGTTCTGGTCGAGTCCGCCCGAGGCCGCACGGCCCGATGGTGCCCCGTATCCGCCGGTGACCCTGCGCGACCTCTACCCCGTGCCGCCGCCGGAGGGCACGACGCCCTCGTGCGGCGAAGCGGGCGTGCTCGGGGCCATGTGCGGGCAGGTCGGGTCCCTCATGGCGGCGGAGGCGATCAAGCTGATCACCGGCATCGGGGAGCCGCTTCTCGGGCGCGTGGCCGTCCTCGACGTGCTGGCCGCCCGGTGGCACGAGGTCGAGCTTCGGCCCGCGGCCCCCGAACTGCGCGCCGCGCCCGCCCCCGCTCCCGCCGCGGCGCCGCACGGCCCCCAGATCGGGGTGTCGGAGCTCGCCGCCCTGCTCGCGGCGCGCGATCGCGGTGAGGCCGATTTCGTGCTCGTCGACGTCCGAGAGGAAACGGAACGCGAGATCGCCACCATCCCGGGCGCCGTCTCGTTGCCCTTGAGTCGCCTGCTGGCCAACCCGGCGACAGCCGCGCGCGAAGCCGAACTCGACTCCGCCCGCCGCATCCTTCTCCATTGCCTTGCCGGTGGGCGCGCCCGGCGCGCGCAGGCCGCGTTGCAGGAACTGGATCTGGCGGCGACCGCGGTCGCCGGTGGCGTGCGGGAATGGGCCGCCACGATCGACCCCGACACACCGACCTACTAGCTGCCAGGCCGAACCCCGCCAGGCCCGAACGCCGCCGGGCCCGAACCTGGCAAGGCCCCGAACGTCGCAAGGAGCATCTGTGATTACCGTCGAGGAGCACCGCGCCGATATCGATGCGGCCGTTGAGCCGCTCGCCCCGCGGCGGTTCGCGCTCGCCGAGTGCCACGGGCTCGTCCTGG
The DNA here is from genome assembly GCA_035303045.1 of Actinomycetaceae bacterium. GTDB lineage: Bacteria > Actinomycetota > Actinomycetes > Actinomycetales > Actinomycetaceae > DATGSB01. Next base: position 3,902 of record DATGSB010000384.1, read on the forward strand.
CCGAGGATGTGACGGCGCAGCTCGCCGTCCCGCCCTTCGACAACTCGGCGATGGACGGCTACGCGGTGCGCCGCGCCGATCTCGCCGGCGCGAGGCCCGAGTCGCCGGTGCGGTTACCCGTGGTGGCCGACGTTCCCGCGGGCGTGAGGGCCGAGCAGGAGCTGCCGCCGGGGCGCGCGATGCGAATCATGACCGGGGCGCCCATGCCCCTCGGCGCGGATGCGGTCGTGGCGGTGGAGGACACCGATCAGCCGCTCGGCGCGGCGGCGGCCCCTACGGAGGTGGCGATCTTCCACCAGCCGGCTCCCGCCCGTCACATCCGGCGGGCCGGGGAGGACATCGACGCCGGCGCTGCGGTGCTCGCTCGCGGGGAGCCGCTGCGGGGCATTCACATCTCGGCGGCGGCCTCGGTCGGCCGCGGCGAGCTTCTCGCCCATCCGCGGCCCCGCATCGGGGTGCTGGCCACCGGGGATGAGATCCGCCCGCCCGGCAGCCCGCTGGGTCCCGGCCAGATCCCGGACTCCAACACCGCCCTGCTCACCGGCCTGCTGCGCGAAGCAGGCGCCGAGCCGGTCACGCTGCCGGCAGCCGGCGATGATCCGCAACGCTTCGAAGAGCTCCTCGCGGCAAGCGCCCGGGACCTCGACGGGCTGGTGACCTCGGGCGGCGTGAGCGTCGGCGCGTTCGACGTCGTCAAAACGACCCTCGGTGAGGGGCGCGGCGTGGCGTTCCGCAACGTTGCCATGCAGCCGGGCAAACCCCAGGGATTCGGACTGCTCGACGGCGCCCTTCCGGTGTTCTGCCTGCCGGGGAATCCGGTGAGCGTCATGGTGTCCTTCGAGGTGTTCGTTCGCCCGGCGCTGCTGCGGATGGCGGGCCGTGCCCCAGATCCCGCGCCGGTGCCTGCAGTGGCCGCGGAGGGGTGGGGATGCCCGTTAGGGCGACGCCAATACATTCCGGTCCGCATTGACGACGGCCCCGGCGGCCCGCCGCGGGTGCGCCCGGCCTCGGGGGGCGGCTCCGGCTCCCACCTCGTCGCCTCCCTCGCGGGGGCCCAGGGCCTGGCGGTCGTCGCCGCGGAGGTCGAGGCCGTGGCGGCGGGGGACGCGGTGGCCCTCATCGACATGCGATCGAGATAAGGCGCGATGCCGGCACTGATCTGCGACGCCATCATCCTGGCCGGCGGCCGGGCGGCTCGATTGGGCGGAGCGACGAAGCCGGAGCTGACGCTCGCCGGGAGACGCTTGCTCGATTACGCCCTCGAGGCCGCCCGCGGGGCGCGGCGCACCGTCGTCGTCGCCCCCGACTCGATCGCCGTACCGCCGGGCGTTGCGCGCACCATGGAGAATCCCGCCCACGGCGGCCCGGTCGCGGCCATCGGTGCGGGATTCGCCGCACTGGCACACGACACCGCGCCGGCGCAGTACGTTCTCCTACTCTCCTGCGATGCCCCGGCTGCCGCGCCGGCGGTGGCCCGAATGTACGCCGCGCTGGCCGCCGCGGGGGACGAGGTCGACGGCGCGGTGCTGAGCGACGACGGACGCCCCCAGTGGCTCATCTCCATCGTCCGAACCGCGGTCTTGGGCTCGAGGCTGGCGGAACTGGCCCCGCTCCCGGGGCGGTCGATGCGTGCACTCATGGCCGAGTTTGTCCTCGTGTCGGTGCCCGCCCGCGGCGCGGAAAGCCGCGATGTCGACACCTGGGACGACCTCGAGGACCTACGCGCGGGCTGGTGACGCCCGGCGGTCGCCCGTCACCTCACTGCCGTGCAACAGGTCCGGGGTGAGCTCCGCGAGCGACGTGGCACCCAACAGCGCCATGCCCCGCTCGAGGTCGGCGCGCAGAATGGCAATGGCCCGCTCCGCACCGGCCTGCCCGCCGGCCATCAGGCCATAGACGAACGCCCGCCCGACCAGCACTCCCGAGGCCCCGCTGGCGATGGCGATGGCGATGTGGATCCCCGACCGAATGCCGCCGTCGACGAGCACGGGAACGTCCGGGCCCACCGCCTCACGCACCGCAGGCAGCGCTTCGAGCGGAGCGATGGCGTTCTCCAGCTGCCGCCCGCCGTGGTTCGACACGATGACGCCGTCCGCGCCGTGGCGCAGCACCTCTTGGGCGTCGGCGCCATTGAGGATGCCTTTGACCAGGATGTTGCCTGGCCACATCTCGCGCAGGCGCTCGAGGGTGGCCAGGGTGACTGAGGGGTTCATCACCGCGTTGGTGCGTTCGGTGAAGGACCCCCGCGTGGTCGGCAGCACCCGGTTCTCCAGGGGTTCGCGCGTGATTGCGTCGAACCACCAGCGCGGGTGGCGGGCGATGGAGGCAACCGCAGACAGCGGAAAGCTGGGGGGCATCGTCATGCCGTGGCGGATATCGCGCAGCCGCGCGCCGGCCACCGGGGTGTCGATGGTCAGCACGAGGGTGGTGAAGCCGCAGTCCTGGGCGCGCCTCACCAGCGCATCGGACGCCTCCGTGTCGCGCCACAGGTACAGCTGGAACCACCGGTCGGTCGGGCCGACGTGGGCGGCGACCTCTTCCGGCGTCGTCGTCGCCATCGTCGGCATCACCCAGGGCACCCCGGCACGATGAGCCGCCCGAGCAGCGCCCACCTCGCCGTCGCTGTGGGCGATCCGCGTCATCCCGATGGGGGCCAGGGCCAGCGGCAGCGACGCCGCGCGCCCGAAAAACTCGGTGGTGGTGTCAATGGTGGAGACGTCGCGCAACGCGCGCGATACGAGCGAGACGCGTTGGAAGGCGTGCGTGTTGCGCCGCAGCGCCACCTCGTCACCGGCGCCCCCGTCGACGAAGTCGAAAATCGGCCGGGGCGTGCGGCGCCGTGCCAGCAACCGCAGATCGGCGATCGAGGAGATCGTGTCCAGCAGATTCCGGCCGGGCCGGGGCCAGCGGATCATCTTCGCTAGGTCATCAACCGCGGGAAATCGGCGGGGTCCAGGCCAACGCTGATCGTCGGCGGCAGCGGCACGAAGCATGGGCCCCACGTTACTGGCTCCGGCCCGCTCCCCGGGGGCAGTTCGCCGAGGGAACCGTGCTTCGGAAATGCTGCCGCCGCCGCGCTGGGCGCCCGACCAACCATGTAGGCGCGCCCGCGGGGCCGGACTTTTCTGCATAATGTCCGAGGCGCTGCGCATCCGTACCGATCGCACTCACCGGATGAGGTCGACCGCCGCGCGACAAGCCAGCAACAACGTTCATCGGAGGCATGTGTGGAGACGACGGTCAAGACGGACGGGCCGGGCGGGTCGCCCCCCGCCGCGGGGTTCAAGGGTGCGATCGACCGCTTCTTCGGGGTGAGCGCTAATGGCTCGACGTTCCCGCGGGAGCTGCGGGCGGGGCTCGTCACGTTCCTGACGATGAGCTACATCCTCTTCGTCAACCCGCAAATTCTCGAGGCGGCCATCACCGACGTCGACAACGTGCGGGCCCAGCTCCTCACGACGACGGCGATCGCCACCTGCATCGGAACCCTCGCCTTTGCGTTCATCGCCCGCTACCCCTTCGCCCAAGCCCCGGGGATGGGGCTCAACGCGTTCTTCACCTACACCGTCGTCATCGGGATGGGCATCGAATGGCGGGTCGCGCTTGGGGCCGTGTTCGTCTCCGGCCTGCTCTTCGTCGTGCTCAGCGTCGTTGGGGTGCGCAAGCTCATCGTGCAGGCCATCCCCATGGGCCTGAAACTCGGAATCGCCGCAGGTATCGGTACCTTTCTGGCGTTCCTCGGGCTGCAGAACGGTGAGCTCGTCGTCATGGACGAGGCCACGATGGTCGCCATGGGCGACCTGTCCAACCCTGTGGCCTGGCTGACACTCATCGGCCTGCTCATCACCGGCGTCATGCTCGCCCTGCGGGTCAAGGGCGCCGTGCTGTGGGGTATTGCCGCCACTACGCTCATCGGCATCATCACCCGAGCGGCCGTGTACCCGGGAGCCGACGGGATGGTCGCCTTCCAGGGCCTGAGCGACGGCATCGTCGCCGCCCCGGTGTGGCCCTCTGACCTCGTGGGCGAACTCGACATCGCCGGTGCGCTCGGATTCGGGCTGCTCAGCGTCATCTTCACGTTCTTCTTCGTCGACTTCTTCGACTCCACCGGCACCTTCACCGGGCTGGCCCAGCGCGCCGGGTACCTCGATGACAAGGGTGAGATGCCGCGGGCCAAGACGACGTTTGCGATGGACGGTGTGGGCACCATGGTGGGTGCCACCCTCGGCACGTCCACCGTCACGGCCTACGTCGAATCGGCCTCCGGGATCGAGGACGGCGGACGCACCGGGGTGACGTCGGTCATGACCGGCCTCATGTTCGGCCTGGCCATCTTCATCTGGCCCCTGGCCGGGGCAGTGCCCTCCGCGGCGACGGCACCTGCGCTCATCGTCGTCGGCGCGATGATGATGCAGGGCGTTCGCTACATCGAGTGGAGTGAGATCTCGGAGGCCATCCCGGCTTTCCTCACGATCGTGGCCATGCCGCTGACGTTCTCGATCGCCAACGGCGTCAGCGTGGGCATCATCGCCTACGCGGCGATCCTGCTCTTCAGCGGTAAGGGCAAGAAGGTGAGCTGGCTGCTCTA
>DATGSB010000385.1:0-6043 GCA_035303045.1 Actinomycetaceae bacterium
AGTCGCTCCTCCAGCGCTAACAAGTAGCGTTTGTCGGGGTTCTGCGCGATCGCGATGACGAGGCGATCGAAGATCTTGCGGGCCCGGCGCGCGATGTCGACGTGCCCGAGGGTGATGGGATCGAAGGAGCCCGGGTAGACCGCTACGCTCATGAACCCTCGTTTCCCTCAGCCATACCGGCCACAGTAGTGCCGAGCGAAGTGGGACCGGCGAACCAGACCACCGTGTCGCCGTAGCGGCGCGAGCCCTCCGGCACGATGCCAGCGGGCCAGATGGGAGCGGGGCTGCGGCGGGAACGTTCGATGACGATGCGGGCCTGCGGAGCAAGCCAGCCGAGTGTGAGAAGCCGTAAGACCTCGGTGAGTTCTTCCTCGGAGAGGTCGTAGGGCGGGTCGATGAAGACGACGTCCATGGCGGTCGGGTGGTTCGAGCCCAAATAGGTGAGGGCCGTCGTGGCCTCGACGTCGATGTCGGCCGGCAGGGCGAGGCGGCGGGCGTTCTTGAGGCATGTGGCTGCCGCGGACCGGGCGCGGTCGACGAGGACGACACCCGCGGCCCCCCGACTTGCTGCCTCGAGGCCGAGGGCCCCTGATCCGGCGTAGAGGTCGAGCACGTGGGCCTCGTCGAGCGCACCTTCGTGATCGAGTCGAGAAAAGAGCGCTTCTCGGACGCGTTCGCTGGTGGGGCGGGTCGCGCTTCGCGGGACGTCGAGGCTGCGGCCTCCCGCGATGCCGGCGACGATGCGTGTCACGATGCCGAGCCTAGTTGCAGTGGGGCGAAGGACGCGACGGCGCCCCTCCCCTAGCTCCGGTGGAGGTAGTCGGCACGCTGCGGGTCCAATTGCTCGCTGATCGCTGCGGCCAACTCGGGGTAGCTGGCAAGCCCGGGCTCGCCGGCGACGATGCGCCGGGCCTCGGAGCGGGCCGCGTCGATGATGTCGGTGTCCTTGAGCACGCGCAGCAGCCGCAAGGAGGAGACGGCCCCGTGCTGGGCCGCACCCAACACATCGCCCTCCCGGCGGTGGGCCAGGTCGAGCTCCGCCAACCGGAACCCGTCCGTCGTCTCGGCAAATGCGGACAGCCTCTCGAGTTGCTCGCTCCCCTTCGTGGCCGTCGTCCACGCCAGGCACCACGCCGGGCGGGTACCGCGCCCGATGCGCCCGCGCAGCTGGTGAAGTTGGGACAGGCCGAACCGGTCGGCGTCCATGATGACCATGACCGTTGCCTCCGCTACGTCGACCCCCACCTCGATGACCGTGGTTGTCACGAGGACCGGCACGCGACCCGCGCGAAAATCGGCCATGACGGCCTCGCGTTCGTCGTTGGGAATCTGACTGTGGAGCTCGCCGATCTCGATCCCGTCGAGTTGGGGGGTGATGCGAAGCCGGGCGGCGACCTCGTCCACCGACGCCATCGGAGGTGGCGCGGCGCCGGTGCCGGTGCCAGTGCCGCGAGCGCCTCCCGTGTCGGGCCCCGCTGCCGGCGGCCCGAGGTCGGCGTCGGCCTCCGGCTCGTCGGCGCGGATGCGGGGGCACACGACGAAGACGCGGCCGCCAGCGGCGACCTCGTCACGCACCAGATCCCACGTGCGCTTCGACCACGCCGGATGCCCGGCGTCGCAGAGGTAGGTGGTCACGCCCGCCCTACCGGCGGGGATCTCGCGAAGGGTGGAGACCTCCAGGTCGCCGAAGACGGTCATGGCGACCGTACGCGGGATCGGGGTGGCGGTCATGACCAGCTGATGCGGTATCGCAAGTGTTTTCCCGCGCAGCGCGTCGCGCTGTTCGACGCCGAAGCGATGTTGTTCGTCGACGACGACGAGGCCGAGTTCGGCAAACTGCACGTGTTCCGACAGCAGCGCGTGGGTTCCTACGACGATGCCCGCCTGCCCCGAGGCGATGTCTGCCAGGGCGGATCGCCGACGGGCGGCAGACATCGTGCCCGTGAGGAGCGCGATGCCGGTGGCGTGCTCTCCGGCGTCGAGCATCCCGCGTCGCCCGAGTGGTCCGAGAAGGTCAGCGATGGATTGGGCGTGCTGGGCGGCGAGCACCTCGGTGGGCGCAAGGAGCGCCGCTTGGCCGCCGGCATCGATCACCTGGAGCATGGCGAGCAACGCGACCACGGTCTTGCCCGAACCGACTTCGCCCTGCAGCAGCCGCTGCATCGGGCGGGCTCCCGCCAGTTCGCCGGTGATCGTTGCGCTCGTCTCTTGCTGGCCGCGAGTGAGGCTGAAGGGCAGGTTCTTGAGAAACGCAGTTCTCAGGCCCCCGTCGCGCGCCGGCCGAGCGACCGCGGCGTCGGTGCCCGCGGCGAACCTGCGCTGTGCGAGGGCGGTTTGGAGGACGAAGGCTTCTTCGAAGCGGAACCGGCGCTGTCCCAGCCGCCATTCCTCCCCGTCGCGCGGCCGGTGGATGAGCTGCAGCGCGGCGTGCAGGCTCGGCAACTGGTGGCGCTCGCGCACCTCGCTCGGAATGGGATCCGGAAGGTCTGCTTCGCCCAGCGGTTCCAGCACCGTCTGCACCGCCATTGCGACCCGCCAGCTGGGAAACGAGGTGGTTGCCCGATAGACGGGGATAGGCCAAGCGGCCTCTTCGATCACCCGGACGGCTCGCTGCGGATCGGGATGCTCATCGAGGAACTGGTAGTCGGGATGCAGTAGTGAGGGGCGGCCCCCGAAACTCTTGACGACTCCCGTGACCAGCGCCATCCGCCCGGGCCGTAACGCGCGCTCCCGGCTGGCCAGCAGCCCGCGGTTCTTTCCGAAGAACGCGAGATCGAGTTCGCGGCGCCCGTCGCTCACGGTGGCGGTGAGCAGACGGCGCCCATCGTGGAGATCTCGGGTGCGCACTCCCTGGGTCAATGCCACGACGGTGACGTGGTCGCCCTCCGGCAGGTCGGTGAGATCGGTCATCCGCCCGGGATCCAGATAGCGCCTCGGGTAGTGGCGCAGGAGGTCTGCGGCGGTCAACAGGCCGAGCTTGGCCAGCTGCTTGGCCGCTCCGGGCGTCACCAGCCGTGGCAGCGGGGTCGTCAAGACCATGGTTACCTCCTTCGACCAGGCCAGTGGCTAGTGTTGTACCCGCCCGAGGCCCTGCGCCGCTAGATTAGGCGGCGGTAGTGACAGACGTCGCCCGCAGCAGGGTTTGGGGGCGGCGCGCTGCATCGGGTATCCTGCTCTGGTTACCCGCACGGGCGTGGCCGCTTGCGTCGCCCGCCACTGGGTCATCAGACCGTCCACGATCGACGCGATCGTGTCGCCAGCAAGAGATTCAGGAGAACGACCGTGGCTGCCACCTGTGACGTCTGCGGCAAGCGCCCCAGCTTCGGCAAGACCGTCTCGCACTCTCACGTGCGCACGAGTCGCCGTTGGAACCCGAACATCCAGCGTGTGCGCACGGTCGAGAACGGCACGGCCAAGCGCATCAACGCATGCACCTCGTGCATCAAGGCCGGGAAGGTCACCCGCGCCGTCTAACGCTTTCCGATACGAATAAGGGCCGTCCACGTGAGTGGCGGCCCTTATTCGTTGCCTGCCATCTCCCGCGACTGCTGACCGCCACAAGAAGGTGACGTAATGACAGTAGGGGTGGACGTCGTGTGTGACGTCCACCCCTACCGAGCTGCTGCCTCTCGGAGGCAGCGGTCAGTGAGTTAGCCGATCAGTCGCCGATCCACTCCATGTGGGCCCAGGCGATGTTGTTCGTCTGGCCGTCCAACTTGTCCAACCCGGCCCAGCGGCTGGTGTTGATCGTGTTGAAGGAGCCGCTGTACCACGACAGCGGTGCCCAGTAGATGAGGTCGCGCGCACGCTCCTGGAGCGTGTAGTAGTGCTCGGCGCGAGCGTCACGGTCGAGCACGGAGCTCGCGCCGTCAGCTGCGGCCTGCAGTTCCTCGTCGCACACCCCTGAGGCGTTGTTCTGCGGGATGTCGTCGGGGTTGCACGTCAGCCAGCGCGCCGGGCCGATGCTCGGGTCAGCACCCACCGTGTTGCGCAGGATGTTCATCCCGAAGTCGTAGTCACCCCACACGGCTTCCGACCACACCGGCTCGGCGGCCCCCACGAGGTTGACGCCGATGCCCACCTCCTCCAGGGATGACCTGATGACCTCAGCCGTGGCCTCGGCCTCCGAGTGCTCGGCTACGTAGCGGGCGTCCAGCGTGAAGCGGTAACCGTCGGCACCGACCTCGAAGCCCGCCGCGTCGAGCCCTTCGTTGATGGCCTCGACGTCCCGGGGGAAGTCCTCGTCGAAGTTGACGTCGGGGTGCTGCGCCCATGCGAGCGCGTCGGGGAGGAACCCGGTCGAGGCCTCTCCCAGGCCGCGCAGCGCGAGCTCAGTGATCGCCTCCCGGTCGATGGCGGAGAACACCAGCGCGCGCACCTCCGGATCCTCCAACTCGGGCAGACGGGCGTTGAGCGTGAGGCTCACCATCTGGGGGAAGACGCCGCCATCGTTCAGCTCCAGGTCGGGGTGGTCGGAGACGTCGTCCTGGGCCGACGGGTCGAGCACGGCGTTGTCGAGTTCGCCGTTGAGCATGGCGAGGCCGCGAGTGTTGGCGTCGCTCATGATCGGGTAGATCGCGCGGTCGACCTCGGTCTCACCACGCCACCAGTTCGGGTTCTTCACCAGCACGACCTCCGAGCCCGGGGCGTAGGAGTCGAACATCATCGGCCCGGTGCCGATGGGGGCCATGTTGGCCGGGTTGGTGACGTAATCGGTGCCTTCATACACGTGCTTCGGCACGATGGTCTGCTGGGACAGTGCCTCGAGGAAGGGACCGAACTGGGCGTTCATGTGCAGGACGACGGTGTTCTCGTCGGCAATCTCGACGGAGTCCATGCGCTGGGTGAGTTGAGCGCCGTACGTCTGCAGCGGGATGATTTCTTCGAAGTTGAAGGCCACATCCTCAGCCGTGAACGGCTCCCCGTCGTGCCACTCCACGCCTTCCTGCAGCGTGAAGGTCACGGTGAGGCCGTCCTCGCTGATGTCCCATTCCTTGGCCAGCCCCGGGCTGATCTCGTACTGGTCGTTGATCTCCACGAGGGTTTCCATCATGGCGAACCCGAAGCGCAGCGGGATCGGGCCGCCGCCGAACTGCGGGTTCAGAACCGACGGGTCGCCGGTAATCGCTTCGACGTAGACCCGTTCGGGGCCGCCGTCGCCGTTGCTAGCGCCGCCGTTGTCACTGCCGCCGCTGTCGCCGTTGCCGCACGCTGCCAGGGCGAGCGCCGCCACGGTGGCCACAGCCGCGAGTGCGGTGCGCCGTGATCTCCTGCTCAACATCGAGTCCTTTCAAAGACTTCGGATTTTCTCTCTGATGGAACGCCGAACGCCCCCGGTCGGGGCTCCAGCGCAAGAATTCGCTGGCCGACCGGGGGCGTCAAGGTGAAGTTCCGCCTGACGGGACTCGCCGGGGGAGATCACATGGCGTCACACGATGTAGGAGCGGCGAACCTTCGCGACGTCCTCCTCGGTCAGCGTGAGCCCGGACCGCTCCCGGAACGTGTCTCCCACGTAGTCGTCACGGAAGTAGCCCCGCTCTTGCAGCTCGGGAACGAGCAGATCAAAGATTCGGTGCATCCCTTCCGGGACGCTCGGCGGGTTGAAGTTGTAGCCGTCCAGGGCCCGCGACTCGAACCAGTCGATCATCGTGTCGGCGATCTTGTCCGGCGTGGCCACCATGACCCGGTGGCCTACCGCGCGCGAGATGTGGACGATGAGTTCCCACAGCGTCTTCTCCTGCGCGAGGTCGCGGAAGAGGTACCAACGCTCCATGCGGGTACCGTCGTCAACGAACCGCTCCTGCGGGATCTTGTCGTTGAGTTCGATATCGGAGATGTCAGCCGCGATGAGGCGGGAGAGCATCGCGCGACCGTTGCGTTCGTCGATGCAGTTCTCCAGCTCCTTCGCCAGCTCCTCAGCCTCGGCCTGGGTGCGGCCGGTGATCGGCATGATCCCGGGCAGGATCTTCACCTTCTCGGGGTCTCGTCCCTTGTCGGCCACCTTGCCCTTGTACATGGCGTAGAACTCCATGGCCTTCTGCTT
>DATGSB010000386.1:0-3787 GCA_035303045.1 Actinomycetaceae bacterium
ACTCGTTGAGCAGCGAACTCGAGGGCGTCGCCGACCGCACGAACGTGCCCCGCCCGGGCGCCGTCTCGAGCATCCCCATGTTGGCCAATGAGCGGACCGCCTCCCGCACGGTCGATCGCCCGACGCCCAGCGATTCGGCGAGCTCCTGCTCCACGGGGATGCGGCTGCCCACGGGCCACGCCCCGGTGGTGATCTGACGCCGCAGATAGGCGAGCGTGTGGCGGGCACGGTCGGTGCCGCTACGTTGCGCCATCGCCGAGTCCTCCAAGTCGAAGTTCCAGTGCTTCGCAAGTATAGGTTGTGGCCCCGCGCACGCGGCGCGGCTCGATAGCCTGCACGGGTGATTGGTGAGCTCGACGCCCGGGCGGCGGACCTGCCCGTCCGGGCGGTCCTCAAGCCCCTGACGCGGGCCGCTGCGAAAGGCGGGGGCGTCGTCGTCCACGCGCCGCCGGGGAGCGGCAAGACGACCCTCGTGCCCCCTGCACTGGCAAGCCTCGGCCGCGTCGTCGTCACCCAGCCCCGCAGAATTGCCGCGCGTGCGGCGGCCCAACGGCTCGCCGACCTCCTCGACGAGCCCATCGGCGAACGCGTGGGCTACACGGTGCGCGGGGAGCGCAGGCGCAGCGACGCGACGATCATCGAGTTCGTCACCACCGGAGTCTTGCTGCGCCGATTGCAGCGGGATCCCGAGCTGCCCGGCGTGGCGGCGGTCGTGCTCGACGAGGTGCACGAACGCCAGTTGGATTCCGACCTGCTGCTGGCGCTGCTCGTCGACGTGCGCGACCATCTCCGCCCGGATCTCGCGGTCACCGCCATGTCAGCAACGATCGAGGGACATCGCACGGCGAAGCTGCTCGGGCCGGGCACCCCGATCCTCGACGTGGCGGTCGAGGACCACCAGGTCACGGTCCGGTGGCGCCCGGCCCGCGAGCAGCGCCTCGACGACCGCGGCGTGACGCCCGCCTTCCTCGATCACGTCGCGCGAGTGGTTCGCGAAGCACTCGACGCCGCCCCGGGTGACCTGCTCGCCTTCGTTCCCGGCGCGGGGGAAGTGGATCGCCTGTGCCGGGCGCTGCGCGGAGTGGACGCGGAGGTGCTCCCGCTGCACGGCCGGCTACCCGCGCAGGCCCAGCAGGCGGCGTTGCGAGACGGCGCAAACCGCCGTGTCGTCGTGGCCACCGACGTCGCCGAGTCCTCGCTCACGGTCCCCGGGGTGAGGATCGTCGTCGACGCCGGCTTGGCGCGCGAGCCACGCATGGACCACCGGCGCGGGCTTCCGGGCCTCGTCACGAGGTACGTGAGCCAGGCGGCGGCAACGCAGCGCGCGGGGCGCGCCGGGCGGCTCGGGCCGGGGGTGGTCTATCGCTGCTGGTCACAAGCCGACCACGCACGGCTGGCCAGCCACACCCTGCCCGAAATCGCCACGGCCGACCTCACCGCCTTCCTCCTGGAGGTCAAGCGCTGGGGGAGCGTGGACGGGAATGACCTCGCCCTCCTGGATCAGCCACCTGAGGCGGCGCTCCGAGCGGCAGCGGCCAATCTCGAGGAGCTCGGCCTCCTCGACGGTCGACAGTTGAGCCCGCTGGGCCATCGCGTCGCGCAGCTCGGCGTCGATCCCCGCCTCGGGCGCGCCCTGCTCAGCTCGATTCCCCGCGTGGGCGTGGACCGGTCGACCGAATTGGTGGCGCTGCTGAGCGCGGGCCTCATGGCGCCGGGCGCCGACATTGCCGCCTCGTTGCGCGAGGCACGCCGGGATCGTGGCGGGGCCGGCGCCGCGTGGAGCGCTGAAGTTCGCCGGCTGCGTCGCGCGATGCGGCGCGCCGGTGGTGGAAGCGACACGCGCGGCGCCGCAATGGGCGACGATGTGGCTGCCGGGTACGTCATCGCGCTGGCCCACCCGCAGCGCATCGCGCGCCGTCGGGCGGAGACGACGAGCTACCTCATGGCCCTCGGCACCGCCGCGCGCCTCCCGCCGGGCTCCCCGCTGCAGGGGGCGCCATGGCTCGCCATCGCCGATGTGGACCGGCAACCCGGGCGGGACGAAGCGGTGATTCGCGCGGCCGCGGTGCTGGACGAGGACGCCGCTGTCGAAGCCGCCGCCGGCCTGCGCGACACTGTGGATGAGGTGGCATGGCGCGATGGCGCGGTGGTCGCCCGGCGGCGGGAGATGCTGGGTTCGATCGAACTCAGTTCGACGCCTCTGCGCCGACCCGATCCTCAGCGCCTCGCCGCAACAATCCTCGCCGAGGTCGCCCGGCAGGGGGTCGGGGTGTTGCCGTGGCCGCCCGCCGCCGTCGAGCTGCGCCAGCGCATGGCCTTCCTGCACCACCAGGTCGGGGAGCCGTGGCCGGATGTGTCGGATGCGGCGTTGGGCGGCCGACTCGAAGAATGGCTCGCACCGGTGTTGGCAGGTGTGCGATCCACCGAGGAACTCGGCAACCTGGATCTCGGGGAGGGCCTGCGGGCGCTGCTGCCGTGGCCCGCGGCGGCGCGGCTGGACGATCTCGCACCGGGTGCCATCACGGTTCCCAGCGGTTCGCGGATTGCGGTGAACTACGACGATCCGGACCGGCCCGTGCTTGCCGTTCGAATCCAGGAGGTCTTCGGCTGGCAGTCCGCCCCGCGACTCGCCGACGGCCGGGTGGGGCTCGTGCTCGAGTTGCTTTCCCCGGCGCGGCGTCCGGCCGCGGTCACGGCAGACCTCGCGGGGTTCTGGTCGGGCTCGTACGACGAGGTGCGCCGCGAGTTGCGCGGACGGTATCCCAAGCACTCGTGGCCGGCAGACCCCGCGACGGCCGAGCCGACGCGGGGCACTGCGCGGCGCCGGTAGCCGGCCCACGTCAGCCGGCCAACGTCAGCGGGCCAACGCGGTACGAAGCTCATCGGCGAGCACGACGGCCTGATTGTGACGGCGATCCCGCGCGGCGAAAACCAGCGTGACCACCGCGGCGTCTTCGGCCCGGATCAGCTGTACCAGCGCCGCGAATTCGGGATTGTCGCGCAGCTCCTCGCGGTACCTGCGGGCGAACTCGGCGAACCGCTCCTCGGCATGGTTGAACCAGGTGCGGAGGTCCTTGCTGGGGGCGACCTCGGGTAGCCAGGCGTCGATCTGGGCCGCATCCTTGCGCACCCCTCGAGGCCAGAGTCGATCCACGAGGATCCGCATCCCATCTTCGGCACGCGGCTCGTCGTAGATTCGCGCCAGCCGGATCGCCGGGGCCGTCATTGTTCGGCGAACGGCCCCAGGACAGGTTGCCATGCGCGCACGGTGCGCTGCGTAATCAGCCGTGCCCGATAGAAGGGGTCGTCATCCAGGAGCAGCTGCGCCGCGGTCGCGTCCTCGGCCGCAACGATGAGCAAGGCGCCGGGCGCGGCGTTTTCGGCCCACGGCCCCGAGGCCAGGAGCTGCCCCTCGGCATTGAGTCCCGTGAGGAACTCCCGGTGAGTGGGGCGCAGGCGGGCAATGTCCTCGCTGCGCTCGGTGTCGTAGGTGTAGGTGATGGCGAAGATTCCCATGCCGCCAGCGTACGGCGCTGCGGCGGAGAAGCTAGGCTTCCTGCAGCCGGGGCGGCCGGGATGTGGCTGGCCTGCGGTGCACTCCAGGTGCGTCAGCACACTTACGCGAACGAAGAGGACACATGGTCGACAAGGTTGCGTCCACCCGGCAGGAGAAGCCGGAAGTCAACATCGCCCCACTTGACGTGGAGGTGCCCGCGCAGATCCCCACTCACTGGTACAACCTGCAGGCTGATCTGCCGGAGCCGGTTCCGCCCCACCTGCACCCGGG
>DATGSB010000387.1:0-2729 GCA_035303045.1 Actinomycetaceae bacterium
GAAACAGCACGCCGCGCTGGGGGTAGTCGGGCACCTCCCGGATGCGGGAGTGCAGCAGCTCGTGCAGTTTCGCGGCTTGGGGGTTCATCGCCGACCCTTCTTCTTTCGCCGTGGTTGGGCCGCGTGCCCGCGGTGACCGCCGGGAACCAGCGTCTCGTCGTGAGACTCCGCCGGGGCGTGTGTGGCGCCGCCGGCGTGCTCCGCGACCTCGATGGCGTGCTCTCGGTAGCGCTCGTTGCGCAGCCGCAGCCACACCTGCAAGGGCGTCGCGAGGAACACCGAGGACAGGGTGGAGACGGCCATGCCGGCGAACAGCGCCAGCGCGATGTCGCGCAGGGTGCCCGCGCCCAGGAGGACGGAGCCGAGGAACAGAATCGCGCCCACGGGCAGCAGCGACGTCAGCGAGGTGTTGATCGACCGCACGAGCGTCTGGTTGACCGCCAGGTTCGACAGCTCGGCGTAGCTGTGCTCCTGCTGCTCGAAGAGATCCGCGGTGTTCTCCCGGATCTTGTCGAAGACTACGACGGTGTCGTACAGCGAGTAGCCCAGGATGGTCAGCAGCCCGATGATGGTCGCCGGGGTCACCTCCCAGCCCACCAGCGCGTAGACGCCGATCGTCACGATGAGGTCGTGGAGGAGGGTAAGCAGGGCCGCCAGCGCCATCTGCCAGTTGCGGAAATACACCGCGAGAACAACCGACACCAGCACGAGGAAGATGATGAGGCCCTGGACGGCCTGGCGCGTGATGTCCTGCCCCCATGCGGGGCCGATGAAGGTCGCGGTCACCTCCGAGGCGTCGACGTCGTAAGCGTCGGCCAGCACTTGCCGCAGCTCTTCGGTTTCCGCGTTCGTCAGCGCCTGGGTTTGCACCCGCACGGTGGTCGCGCCGACCACCGCCACCCGTGCCTGCTGGGCCGGAGCAACTTCGGCCACCGCATCGTGTGCCGGTTGCTCCGAGGTGTCGGCCACCCCGGAAACGGTGAGTTGCGAACCGCCGCGAAACTCGATGCCGGCGTTGATGCCCTTGATGAGGACGAGCAGGATGGAGAACACCACGAGCACGGCCGCAATGGCGAGCCACAGCTTGCTGCGCGCCACGACGGGCAGCGACCGGCGGCCGTCGTGAAGGTCGTTACCCCAGCGGGCGATGTTGAACATCAGGCCTCCTCCCGTTCGCGGCTGGTATCCGCAGAGCCCGGGCTCGCGGCGGACTCATTGGCGGCCGCCTGGCGCTCGGCCGCGCGCCGCTGGGCGATCGTCAGGCCCTGCTCCTCGGCCGCTCCGGCTGGCTCACGTCGACCACTTCGCCGTCGCTCCCGTTCTCGGGGCACTTGTCGCTCGGTGGCGCCCGTCCCGCCCTGGAAACTCGCCAGCGTGACGCCCAGGTCCGGTGGATACAGGCCGGAGAGCCGGTGGCCGGATCGCAGCAGCCTCGTTCTTGCAATGAGCTGGATGGCGGGGTGGGTGAAGAGGAAGACGACGACGAGGTCGATGAGCGTGGTGAGCCCGAGTGTGAACGCGAAGCCTCGCACACCGCCGACCGCGAGGAAGTACAACACGGAGGCGGCGAGGAGCGTGACGACATCGGTGATGATGATCGTGCGCTTGGCTCGCGTCCACCCGAACACGATGGCGGCGTCCAGGGCGCGACCGTCGCGCAGCTCGTCCCTGATCCGTTCGAAGTACAGGATGAAGGAGTCGGCGGTGATTCCGACGGCCACGATGAGGCCCGCGACGCCTGCAAGGGAGAGTCGATACCCCTGTAGCCACGACAGCGTGATGATCGTCGCGTACGTCGCGCCGGCCGCTATCACGAGGCTGGCGATCGCGACGAGGGCGAGCGCGCGGTATTGCCATAGGAGGTACAGCGCGACGAGGACAAGTCCGGCCACACCCGCCAGCAACCCCGTGCGCAGGTGTTCCGCCCCCAGGGTTGCGGAGATCTGCTCTTGGCTTTGCACCTCGAAGTTCAGCGGCAGCGAGCCGAAATTGAGCTGGTTGGCGAGCGCCGCGGCCTCCTCGCTCGTGAAGCTTCCCGTGATCTGCGGTCGGCCGTCGGGGATGATCCCCTGCATGACCGGCGCCGAGATCACCAGTCCGTCGAGCACGATGCCGAATTGATTGCGTGGCTGGGGAAGCTCGACGAGCCGCGCGCTGATGTCGCGGAACTGCGAGCGGCCCTCCGAGTCGAGTTCCATCGTCACGGCCCAGCGGCTCGTGGCCTGCTCGAGCCCCGAGGAAGCTCCGGAAATGTGGGTGCCTTCAAGGTCGGTCGGCCCCAGGAGGTACTTCGCTGTGCCGTCGTCGGCGCATGCGACGAGCGGTTCCGCTGAGGCGTCCTCGATACCGCCCACGAGGTTCGCCTCGTCGGTGCAATCCAGCTGATAGGCCTCGAAGAGCAGCCGCTCGGTGATCCAGGCGGGGTCGCTGCCCGATTGCGGGGTTGTCCCGGGCTCGTCGGGGAGCTCCTCGACGTCGCTCACGCCGAACTCCGCGAGCACCTCCTCGGTGGTACCGAGAGGCTGGGGTTGGAACACCTCGAGCACCGGGCGGAATCTCAGCTGCGCCGACTGGCGGACGAGATCGAGCGTCTCTTGAGTGGGGTTGCCGGGCAGCCCGACGACGATGTTGGCCTGACCCTGGCGGGCGATCTCGGCCTCGGCGACTCCCGAGGCGTCCACCCGCTGCCGGATGATCTCGATCGCCTGATCGACGTCCTGGGAGGTGAT
>DATGSB010000388.1:0-4956 GCA_035303045.1 Actinomycetaceae bacterium
CTACCCGGCCGCGGCGGCGCTCTACCTCGTGCTGGCCAACCGCGCCAAGGCGATTCAGTTCAACCCCTCGGGGCCCACGGCCGCGCTGTCGGCCTCCCAGGTGTGGCACATGCTCGGCCGGCCCGAGATGCCGCCGCCCCCGGCCGCGGCGGGGCCCGCCGCGGCGTCATGACCCCAGCGGGAACGCCGCACACCGCCCGCGCCGCCGACCTCGTGAGGCACCTCGAGCGGCGCAGCACCGACGAGCTCGTCGACCTCCTGGTGCAGCGCCCCGATCTCGCGGTTCCCGCCCCGGCCTCGCTGGGGGCCTTGGCCGGGCGCGCGCTCACCCGTTCCTCGATCGATCGCGCGCTGGCGGACCTCAACTCCCGCCAGCTCGCGGTGGTGGAAGCGCTGTGCGCTCTCAGCCGGGTGGAGCACCCGTCGGCTCCTCGGCTCGCCGCCGCGCTCGAGCTGGCGGTGGGGGACGTCGAGGAGGTGCTCGATGTGCTCGCCCAGCGGGCGCTCATCGTCGAGGGGCGCCCGGTGCTCACGCTCGCCGAGGCGTGCGGCCCCTACCCCGCGGGCGTGGGCCCGCCCCTGGATCCGCCACAATCACCCGCCCAGCTCGCCCAGACCCTCGCCGAGGCCTCCCCCGAGGCCCGACACGTCGTCTCCGCACTCGCTCAAGGTTCCCCCGTAGGGCTCCTCCCGGAGGCGGCGGCCGAGTCGAATCCGGGCCCGGCGGAAGCGACGCGATGGCTGCTCGAGCGCGGCCTGCTGCATCGCCTGGACGACGAGCGCGTCGTCCTGCCCCTCGAAGTGGGCCTCGCCCAACGCGACGGGCGGCTTCCGCCCGGCCGCTCCCTGCACCCACCCGACCCGCCGGGGGCAAACTCCTCGGCCGAGCATGTCGCGGCCAGCGCCGCGTTGCAGGCCGAGGAGTTCGTGCGGCTCACCGCCGAGTTGCTCGCCTCCTGGGAGAACCAACCTCCCCAGCGGCTCCGCGCCGGGGGCCTGCCCAGTCGAGAGTTGCGCCGCGCCGCTGCCGCCTTGGGCCTCGAGCTGGGGCAGGCGGCCGTCGTCATCGAAACCGCGGCAACCGCGGGCCTCATCGCCCCGGGCGGACGGACCGACGCGGACTTCGTCCCTACGGCTGGGGCCATGGAGTGGGCCGCGCGGGAGGCGGGCGAGCAGTGGGCTCAGCTCGTCGCGCCGTGGTCGTCCTCGCCCCGAGCCGCGTGGCTCGTCGGCTCTCGCGACGACCGCGGCACGCTGCGAGCCGCGTTGTCCGCCGACGTGGAACGCGGCTGGGTGCCACGGTTGCGGCGACGCTTTCTGCGCACGTTGGCCCACCTGCCGGAAGGCTCCGCCCCCGATAGCGCGGAGCTGCGCGAGATCCTCGCGTGGCATGCGCCCCGGGCACCCGTGAGTGAGGAGAGCCTCGCTGCCGTCGCGGCCGAGGCGGAGCTCCTCGGCTTCACCGGCGGGGGCGCGCTCAGCCCGGCCGGCCGACTCATCCTCCAGGAAGGGGCGGCGCATGCCGAGCTCGCCGCCGCACTCGAGGGGGCGTTGCCGCCACGGGTGGACGAGCTCATCATCCAGGGCGACCTCACCGGAATCGTGCCCGGTCGCCCCACCGCGCAACTAGCGAAGCTCCTGGCCGACGCCGCCGAGGTCGAGAGCCGCGGCGGCGGGCTCACTGTGCGGTTCTCGGCGGATTCCTTGCGCCGCGCCATTGAACTTGGGCGCGCCACCGTCGCCGATGAACTTCGCGCCCACAGCATCACCCCGCTCCCCCAGGCCTTGGAGTACCTCATCGCCGACGCCGTGCGGGACTACGACACGTTCCGCGTCGGGGCGGCGGGCAGCTACGTGTCGGCCCGCGACGAGGCCGCCGCGCAGGAACTGCTCGCGCGCGGTGAACTCGGGCCGGCCCGACTGCAGGCCGTGTCCCCCACCGTGCTCGTGTCCCCGCTTGCGCCCCACCACCTCGCCACGCTGCTGCGGGAGGCCGGCGTGCGGCCGCTGCTGGACGAGGAGCCCCCCGCCCCCGGCCCCACCACCACGACTCGACGAACGGCCCCGGCGCCCGCGAACGTCGTCAACTCAGGCCCCGACCGCGACGCACTGACCGACCTGGTCGGGCGGCTGCGCCGAGCCGAAGCGCAGGTGGGAGCGATGGCGCCAGGGCACATCGTGGCGCTTCTGCGTGAGGCGGCCACCGCCGCCGAAGTGGTGTCCGTCGTCATGGCCGAGGCCGGCGGGCACCACCGCACTCGGCTCCTGCGGCCGCTGACCGTCATCGCGGGCCGGGCGCGCATGGAAGACCCCGCGGCCGGCACCGAAGTGACGGTCGCGGTCCACCGCATCGCCTCGGTCACTTCAGTTCCGCCGCCGCCTCGGGAGAGAATCGCGGAATGACTGGTGGCCCGCTCATCGTCCAATCCGACAAGACGATCCTGCTTGAGGTCGATCACCCGCAAGCCGAGACGGCGCGCCGCGCGATCGCGCCGTTCGCGGAGCTGGAGCGCGCGCCCGAGCACATCCATACCTACCGCCTCACGTCGCTGGGCCTGTGGAACGCCCGGGCCGCCGGATATGACGCCGAGCAGATCGTGGCCGCCCTCATCGACCACGCCCGCTACCCGGTTCCCCACTCGCTGCTCGTCGACATCGCCGACACCGTGGGCCGCTACGGCCGCTTGCGGCTGCTCGACCATCCCAGCCACGGGCTCATCCTCGACACCAGCGACGTCGCGGTGCTCGAAGAGGTCGTGCGAACAAAGGAGGTGGCCGGGCTCGTCGGCCAGCGCATCGATGACACGACCGTGGCCGTGCACCCGAGCGAGCGCGGCCACCTCAAGCAGGTCCTCATCAAGCTGGGGTGGCCCGCGGAGGACCTCGCCGGCTACGTCGACGGCGAAGCCCACGCGATCGAACTCGACGAGTCCGGGTGGGAGCTGCGCCCCTACCAACTCGAGGCCATCGACGGGTTCTGGCACAGCGGCTCGGGCGTAGTGGTGCTGCCCTGCGGTGCGGGCAAGACCCTCGTGGGGGCCGGGGCCATGGCCCGCAGCCAAGCGACCACGCTCGTGCTCGTGACGAACACCGTGGCGGCCCGCCAATGGCGCGCCGAACTGCTCGCGCGCACCTCCCTGGAGCCGGCCGAGATCGGGGAGTACTCCGGGGCCCGCAAGGAGATCCGGCCGGTGACGATCGCGACGTACCAGGTGCTGACGACGCGCCGCCAGGGAGCGTATCCGCACCTGGAGCTGCTCGACGCCCGCGACTGGGGGCTCATCGTGTACGACGAGGTGCACCTGCTGCCCGCCCCGATCTTCCGGATGACGGCCAACCTGCAGGCGCGGCGCAGGCTGGGCCTCACGGCGACGCTCGTGCGGGAGGACGGCCGGGAGGACGAGGTGTTCTCCCTCATCGGCCCGAAGCGCTACGACGCCCCGTGGCGGGATATCGAATCCCAGGGCTACATCGCCCCGGCGCGGTGCCTGGAGGTGCGGTTCACCCTGCCGGAGGCCGACCGGTTGGCCTACGCCACCGCGGAACGCACCGATCGTTACCGCCTGGCCGCGTGCGCGCCCGGCAAGGACGACATCGTCGCCTCGCTCGTTGCCCGGCACGAGGGTGAACAGATTCTCGTGATCGGCCAGTACATCGATCAGCTCAACGAGTTGGCCGCGCGGTTGGACGCCCCGATCATCACCGGGGCGACGACGGTTCCGCAGCGCGAGCGGCTCTTTGCCGCATTCCGCGGCGGCGAGATCCCGGTGCTCGTCGTGTCGAAGGTCGCGAACTTCTCGATCGACCTTCCCGAGGCCACGGTGGCGATCCAGGTGTCCGGCGCCTTCGGTTCCCGACAGGAAGAAGCGCAACGGCTCGGGCGCCTGCTGCGGCCCAAGGAGCAGGGGCGCACCGCGCAGTTCTACACCGTGGTCACCCGCGACACCGTGGACCAGGAGTTCGCCTCCCACCGGCAGCGCTTCCTCGCCGAGCAGGGCTACAGCTACGAGATCCTCGACGCCGAAGATCTGTCGGCCCGGTAGTTCGGAGGCCACGTGTGGTGGCCTTGTTAGTGGCGCCGTTTAGTGGCCCGGTTTAGTGGCCCCCGCGGCGGCCGGTCGTTACGATCGGCTGTGCTCGTGCCCACAGGGCCGAGCGGCCGCCGCACCGTGGCCCGAGCAGCGAGGAGAGCACCGTGAGTCAGAAGCAGACGATCCTGGGACGCATCGGCCAACTCGCGCGGGCCAACATCAACGCGCTCATCGACCGGGCCGAGGATCCGCAGAAGATGCTCGACCAGCTCATCCGTGACTACAGCAATTCGATCGTCGAGGCGGAGGAAGCCGTCGCCGTCACCATCGGCAACGTGCGCCTGGCCGAGCAGGACTACCAGGCCGACGTCCGCGACGCCCAGGACTGGGGCGCCAAGGCGCTGGCGGCCTCGAACAAGGCGGAGGAGCTGCGTGGCGCCGGCGACCCCCAGGGCGCGGCGAAGTTCGACGACCTGGCGAAGGTGGCGTTGACGAAGCAGATCTCGGCCGAACGTGAAATGGCCGACGCCAAGCCGCTCATCGACGCGCAGAACGCGACGGTGGAGCAGCTCAAGACGGGCCTGGAGACGATGCGGACCAAGCTCACCGAGCTCAAGACGAAGCGCGACCAGCTCGTGGCTCGCGCGAAGTCCGCCGCGGCGCAGGCGCAGGTGCAGGGCGCGCTGTCGTCGCTCAACGTGCTCGACCCGACATCGGAGATCGCCCGCTTCGAGGACGAGGTGCGCCGCGAGGAGGCCCGGGTCGCCGGGCACGCCGAGATTCAGGCGGGCTCGTTGGCGAGTCAGTTCGCGGAGCTCGAGGACCGCACGACGCTGACCGAGGTCGAGGCGCGGCTGGCCGCGCTGAAGTCGGGAACCCGGCCGGCGATCGAGCGCTGAGGCCCGGGCGACGCCCGCTTCGCGAT
>DATGSB010000389.1:0-5462 GCA_035303045.1 Actinomycetaceae bacterium
GCTGTAGCGGGGGAAGGCGACCCACTGCTCGCCGATGAGGGCGATCCGGGTGGCGCCGATCGGTCCAGAGAAGGGCAGCATGGGATCCCTCCTTCTGTGTCATGCACCCAGCTTCGGCGGCCTTCGATCGAGGCCCACGGAGCAGCACGCCTGCGGCGGCCTTCCGGGGACCACTACCGAGGACCGGAACGAATCTGGTGCGCGGTGTTGCGGTATTCAGTTAGGTGGATGCAGAAGACCGGCCCGGACCGAGGTGGTCCGGGCCGGTCTGGCACATCAGCGGCGCAGTCCGAGACGCTCGATGAGCGAGCGGTAGCGTGCGATGTCAGTCTTCTGCAGGTGGGCGAGCAGCCGGCGGCGGCGCCCGACGAGGAGCAGCAGGCCACGGCGCGAGTGGAAATCGTGCTGGTGGTCCTTGAGGTGCTCGTTAAGACCGTTGATGCGTTCGGTGAGGAGCGCGACCTGCACCTCGGGCGAACCGGTGTCGCCCTCGTGGGTCGCGTAGGTGGTGATGATCTGCTTCTTGACGTCTGCAGCGAGGGACACAGTTCTCCAAAGCGTGGTCGTTGCGCGGAGCTCCGGGGCTTGTTCTCCCGGGCATGACACAGCCGCGGCCGATCTAACGGCCCGATGATGCTAACAGACTCACACCCGGCGGTCGCGATCCACGTAGCGGCTGCGGTCGGTGACTCCGAGCACGTTTCCGGCCAGCGCGACGTCCTTCGACATCTGCTCGACCAGCGCGGGGATGCCGTCGAAGCGCAGCGTCGGGCGAAGGTGGTGGGTGAACTCCACGACGATCTCCTCCCCGTACAGCTCCAGGTCGGTGCGCCACAACGCGTGGGCCTCGACCGTGCGGTGCTCGCCATCGAACGTGGGGTTGGTCCCGACGGAGATTGCCGCGGGCAGCCGATCCCCGGTGGCGCGCAGCAGCCATCCTGCGTAGACGCCGTCGGCGGGGATGGCGCCGGTCGCCGTAGGGGCGAGGTTGGCGGTCGGGAAGCCCATCTCTCGGCCCCGTTGCTCCCCGCGGACGACGATGCTGCGCATCCGGTGGGGGCGGCCGAGGATCGCGGCCGCCTTCTCGACCTGGCCGGCCTGGATCAGCTCGCGCGCCCAGCTGGAGGACCAGCGGCGCTCGGCGACGTCAGCCACGTCGGGAATGACCTCCACCGTGAACCCGAATTCCTCGCCGAGCTCGGTGAGGAGGTGACGGTCGCCGGAGTTGTCCCGCCCGAACCTCGTGTCCTCGCCTATGACGATGGTGTCGACGCCGAGCAGGTCGACGAAATAGGTGACGACGAAATCTCGCGGGCTGAGCTGCGCGAACTCGGCCGTGTATTCGATGAGGAGGGTGGCGTCGAGGCCCACCTCCGCGAGCAGCTCGAGCCGGTCGGTGATGCCGCTGAGCAAGGACTTGAAGGTCTCCGGGCGATGGACCGTCACCGGGTGGGGGTCGAACGTGACGGCCACCGCAAGCACGCCGCGGTCCCGTGCGGCGGCGATGGTCGCTCCGAGCACGGCTCGGTGCCCAAGGTGCACGCCGTCGAAAATTCCGATCGTCGCCACGCTCTTGGTATCCCGGGGAACGTCCTCGGGGCTCCGCCACACCTGCACGCTGTCTCCCTACCGTTGGCTTCTCGCCGGCACGACCCTACCGTCGTCGCGGGCTCAGGCGGGACGCAGGACCAACAGCGGACGCGCTCGGCCGTCGCGGTCGGCGAGCAGGGCGACGAGCTCGCCGTCACCATCCACCCCGGCGATCGGTGCGTCGGCAGTTCCTCCCGGCGCTTTCGAGTCGATGGCTTGACCGTATGACAGGGCCCGGGCTTCCGCCGGATCGAGGTGGCGGGTGGCGAAAGCACGCCGGGCGACGTCGCCGGACCGCAGCAGCTCGACGCCGTCCGCCTCGGCCTGCTCGGCCAACCGGGCCATGGTGTGGGCCTCGCTCACGTGGAACGGGCCGACCTGAGTGCGGCGCAGGGCGGTGAGGTGACCCCCGCTGCCGAGCGCGGCTCCGACGTCGCGGGCGAGGGCCCGCACGTAGGTGCCCGAGGAGCAGGTGACGAGGACGTCGAGGTCGAGGACGTCCACGTCCCCGGCACGTGTGGGGCGAGACTCCAACGCCTCGAAACTCGCGACATGGACCGGCCGGGCGGCGAGCTCGACGTCCTCGCCTTGCCGGACGCGGGCGTAGGCCCGCTGCCCATCCACCTTGATCGCACTCACGCTGGAAGGCACTTGGTCGATGTCCCCGCGCAGTCCCCCCATGGCCGCCTCGACGGCCTCGGGAGTGACGCCGGCCGCCCCGCGGCTGGCCACCACCTCGCCCTGCGCGTCGTCGGTTGTGGTGTCTTGTCCCAAGCGGATGGTGGCCTCGTACGTCTTGTCCGCTCCGACGAGGTAGGTCAGGAGCCGGGTGGCTCGGTTGAGGCCGAGCACGAGCAGGCCGGTGGCCATGGGGTCGAGGGTGCCGGAGTGGCCCACCTTGCGGGTGCCAGCAAGCCGCCGGGTGCGGGCCACGACGTCATGGCTCGTCCAGCCGGCGGGCTTATCAACGAGGAGGAGGCCGTCGGCCGTCAACGCCTCTCCCCCACCGCGCCGGCGTCACCGAAGACGGCGAGGAAATCCCCGAAGTTGTCCCCCTGGACGGCGACGTGGCGCTTCATGACGGCCTCAGCCTCGGCCGAGTCTCCCAGCCGAATGGCCTCCAACACCCTGCGGTGCTCGTCCAGCGAGCGCTGCAGGCGCCCCGCCACCCGGAGTTGCAGGCGTCGGAATGGTCGCAGCCGCACGTGGAGCCCCTCCGCGGTGCGGGCGAGGAAGGCGTTGCCGCTGGCCCGGTAGAGGAGCCGGTGGAACTCCTCGTTGTGGTAGTAGTAGTCGTCCACGTCGTCGGCGGCGACGCTGCGTTCGCAGGCGGCGTGCACCTCCTGCAGCCCCGCCAGCTGCGCCTCGGTGCACCGCCGCGCGGCCAGGCGGGCGCAGAACCCCTCGAGCTCGGTCATCACCTCGAACATCGCCAGCATCTCGGGCATGGCGACGACCTTGACGAACGCGCCGCGATGGGGGCGGATCTCCACGAGGTCGACGGCAGCGAGCTGGGTGAGAGCCTCGCGAACCGGGGTCCGTGACACACCGAAACGGGTGCCGATCTGCGACTCGTCGAGGCGGTCACCGGGGGCCAGTTGTCCCGTGAGGATCTCGTGCTCGAGAGCCTCACGGACGGAGCTACTCGCCGTGCGTTTCACTGTCGCGTCGTCCATTCCTACTTCACTGTGCGCGATCAGCTCGATGCAAGGTACGTTCGCGCCTCCTGGGCGGCGACCGTACCATCGCGCGCGGCCTCGTCGAGCATGGCCGCGCTGCCTTGCCGAATGTCGCCGGCGACGAGAACGCCGGGCCGGGAGGTGCGGCAGCGCTCATCGGCGACGACGTGGCCAGTATCGCTGAGCTCAACGAGGTCGCCGAGCCAGGAGGTGTGGGGGTCGAGGCCGATGTAGACGAACACGCCATCGGCTGCCAGCTCGCTCTCCTCCCCAGAGTCCAGGTCCCGCAGGCGCACCCCGCTGACCGCGTCAGCGCCCTCGATGGCGGCGAGCGTCGCGCGCGGCCGCAGCGTGACGCGCGGGTGGTCGCGGAGCTCGGCAACGATTTCCTCGCGCGCGGTGGGCGCGGCTTCGTCGTGAACGATGAGCACCTCCCCGGCGACGTCGGCGAGCACGCGGGCCTCATCGAAGGCCGAGTCGCCACCGCCGACGACCACGAGGCGTTTGCCTTGGAAGAACGGGCCGTCACACGAGGCGCATCGCGACACGCCGCGCCCGGCGAACTCGGCCTCTCCGGGGATTCCCAGCTCGCGGCGCGCGGACCCTGCGGCAAGGATGATCGCGCGGGCATGCAGGGTGCCCTCGCTCGAGGCGATGGCAAACCCGTCGTCGGCCGGCTCGATCCCCTCGGCCTCGCCGAGCATGAACTCCGCCCCGGCCGCCTCCCCCTCGGCCATGAGGGTGACGCCGAGCTCAAAGCCGGCGACGGGTTCGTCGAAACCGGGGGCGTTGGTGATGCCTTCGACGGTGGAGACCTGCCCGCCGACACCCAAACCATCGAGAACGATGACCTTGGCGCCGCCGGCGGCCCCCGCCTTGGCCGCGGTGAGCCCGGCCATGCCGGCGCCGATGATCGCAATGTCGTACGTGCTCATCTCGCCCTCACCGCCAGTCATCGATGGAGATCGTCGTCAGCTTGCGCGTTCCCATGATCTGCCAATATCCGTTCGTTTCGCCGCCGACGACGATGATGTCGACGTCGGCGGCCGTGTACATCTCGATCTCCTCGTCGTCCGCCGCCTGCAGCTTCGTGGCCAACGGCTCCTCGCCGAAGGTGGCGCGCGGGTAGAGGTAGTTCTGCACGACCTGCAGGTCCCAGTAGCGCCCGGCGGGCATGGTGGCCGTCTTGACGACCCATTCGATGAGCTCCTCCTTGGTCGTGAACCCACCCCGGTCGACGAACTGCTGGGCAACGATCGGGTCGAGCAGGAAGGTCGGCCCGCCGAGCGGGTCGGTGGCACGCAGCATGTCGGCGACGTGTTCGCGCCAGTGAGTCTGGCGGAGTCCCAGGCTGTATGTCGTGGACCGGCTGCCGAAGAACACCGTCACCGTACTGTCGTCGGGCTGGTAGCCCTGCTGCACGTGCAGCGGCGCCCACGGGCTGCGTTCCTCGTTCTCCGCGAAGGTGATCGAGTTGTAGGTGTAGTTGCTCCCGAGGGAGCCCATGTACGTCTCACCGGGCACGGAGCCGCCCTGGAGGTTTTGCGACAGCAGGCCGTAGGCGCGTCCGATCGTGGCGTTGGCGTGGTTGTAGGGGCCCATGGCGCCGATGCCGCTGTTCATTCCGATCTCCTCGCGGATGGGGCCGTTGACGACGGCCATCGCGGCACCGGAGCTCGATGTGCTGCCCCGCGCGGAGTTGCCCGTGGCGGCGAGCGCGAGGATGACGGGGAAGTACTCGGGCCGAGCGCCCGCCATCACCGCGTTGACGGCGACGTTCTCCACCGTGTAGCTCCACGCCCCGCGGTTGAGTGTGGGCTGCATCTTGCCGACGTGCTCGTCGCGGCCGCGGCTCGTGGCGGCCAGCATCTCTTCGACGCGTTCCACGGTCGGGAGCACGATGGGCAGCTGGTCCGTCCACCTCTGTTCGAGGAAGTACTCGTGCAGTTCGGCGGCGCTCGACCGCGTGATGGCCCCGTTGGTTGCCTGCGGTTCGGCAGCGGTGGCGCCGCGGGCTGCCGGCGCCTCCGGGGTGGTGGTGAGCCCCCGGAAGATGGCCTCCATCACCTGATCCCCGCGCACCGGGTCGGTGCCGTACACGTAGCCCTTGAGCTCCTCGGGACTCTTGCCCATCACCGGTTGGGGCACGAAGACCTGCGGCAACTGCGGCAGCCCCCCCATGCGGGCGACCGA
>DATGSB010000390.1:0-2092 GCA_035303045.1 Actinomycetaceae bacterium
AGCAGCGAAAATACAAGATAACAAATATAGGGCTGTACGGAAAACAAGACGCTCTGATATAGGACAAAAGTAGAAAACGTTAGGTATGGTCAGGCATCAGCCTCAGGACCGAGGTGCTGCCCTCAAGGTACTTGCTGAATATGCGGCTCCCGGGCGGGATGTCGTGGGCTGCCGGTTGTGCAGGAGGCGCGCGGAGTTGCCCATGATGCCGAGGTCCGGGATCGACTGGAGCGCGGCGGCGAAGATGGGTGGCAGGAGCCCGACGGCAGCGAGACTTATGCCGATGAGGTTGTAGACGGCGGTGAAGCCGATGTTGAGCTTCACCACGCCCATGGTGCGTCGGGCGTTGGCGAAGAGCTCGGGGATGCGGCTCCAGTCGTCGTTCATCAGTGCGACATGCGCGGCCTCGAGGGCGATGTCGGTGCCGGCCGCGCCCATGGCGATGCCTACGTTGGCCTGTACGAGGGCGGGGGCATCGTTCACGCCGTCACCAATCATGACCACGGTCCGGCCCTGAGCCTGATGCTCACGGACACGCTCGATCTTGTCCTCCGGCAGGAGGTTAGCGCGGTAGGTGATACCAAGTTCATCCGCGATGGCGCGCGCGGTGCGCTCGTTGTCGCCGGTGAGGAGCTCGACCTGACCAATGCCGAGGGAGCGAACGGACTGAAGTGCGTCGGGCACCTCAGGACGAAGGGCGTCTGCAGCGGCGAGCACCCCGGCCGGCTGGCCGTCGATGATCACGAACAGCAGCGTACGGCCGCGCTCCTCCAGCTCGCGCGCCTCCGGCGGCACGACCCCGTCCGGCAGCAGGCGGTGTGAGCCAACTTCAACGGTGCGGCCCTCCACGCGGGCGCGTACGCCCCTTCCCGGGATCGCCTCGAACGTCCCGGGCGTCGCCACGGCGAGGCCCCGCTGCCGCGCGGAGCGCCTGACGGCCTCGGCAAGCGGGTGCTCGCTGTCTCGCTCCGCGGCCGCGGCGAGGGCCAGCAGCTCCTCCTCACACCTGGATCCGAAGGGTACGACGTCGGTCAGTTCAGGCTCCCCGCGGGTCAGGGTGCCGGTCTTGTCGAGCAGCAGCACGTCTGCCCTGGCTAGCGCTTCAATGTATTTGCCGCCCTTGATGAGCAGGCCGCGTTTCGCGGCGGCGCCGATGGAGGCGAGCATGGCGACGGGCGTAGCGAGCGCGAAGGCGCACGAGCAGGCCACCACTGTGACGGCTACCGCGGCGAGCAGGTTCCCGCCGATCAGGTAGGTGACGAGTGCGATGGCGGCGACGAGGGGCAGGTACCAGGCGGAGAACCTGTCCGCGAGGCGTTGCGTCTCCCCCCGGTTCGCTTCGGCCTGCTCCACCTGGCGAATGACCTTCCCGAAGGTGGTGTCACGCCCGACGCTGCGGGCTCGCACGCGCAGGCTGCCGAGTTGGGCGAGGGTGGCGGCGAACACCTGCGTGCCGCGTGCGGCCTCGATCGGCATGGACTCGCCTGTGATTGAGGCCTGGTTGACGGTGGCGTTGCCGCTCACGACCTCGCCGTCGACCGGGATGATGTCGCCGGGGCGAACCACGACGATGTCGCCCAGCCGGACCTGCTCGATGGGAATCTCGCTGTCGCTGCCGTCTCGTTCGACGCGGGCCGTCTTGGGTGCGAGGGCAGTGAGATCTTTAAGGGAGCGCCTTGCGCGTTCGATGGTGAAGCTCTCGGCGTAATCGCCGACGCGCATGAAGAACACGACGAGAGCGGCGGTCGCCCACTCACCGATGGCGAGCGCTGCCAGCGCGCCGGTGCTCATCAGGGTGTGCGAGACGATGCGGCCGCGCAGCGCATTGCGGAGCACGTTGCGGAAGACGGGCAGGCCGCAGGCGATCACCAGCAGCGCGCCGATCCAGAACGGTACACGGTACGTGAGGGCGTCAACAAGACCCATGCCTTCGCCGATCACGACCACGAACAGCACGACCGCGAAGATCAAGCCCATGAGTGTCATGGCACGCCGGGTGAGGGCGGCGGCGCGGTCCGTCTGCGCCCCATGGTCCGTCCCTTCCGTCGCGGCGGTGGGGGTGGGGCAGGTGTAGCCGGCCTCCTCGATCGCT
>DATGSB010000391.1:0-2158 GCA_035303045.1 Actinomycetaceae bacterium
TGAGCATGCGCTGTTCAGCGCTGATGCGGGCCACGATGGCGGCGCGGATCCGCTCCCGGGCGGTGCGCAGGCCGAGTCGCTCCTCGCGGACGTCGGGAACGATCCGTTTGGCGGCGTCGGTGGGGGTCGAGGCGCGGTAGTCGGCCACGAGGTCGAGGAGCGGGGCGTCGGTCTC
The DNA here is from genome assembly GCA_035303045.1 of Actinomycetaceae bacterium. Lineage (GTDB taxonomy): Bacteria > Actinomycetota > Actinomycetes > Actinomycetales > Actinomycetaceae > DATGSB01. Next base: position 176 of record DATGSB010000391.1, read on the forward strand.
GTGCCCGATGGCCGATACGAGCGGGGTGGCGCAGGCGGCGGCTGCGCGCACGAGCTGCTCGTTGGAGAAGGGCAGCAGATCCTCGACGGAGCCGCCGCCCCGGGCGATGACGATGACGTCGACCTCGGCGAGGGCGTCGAGCTCGGCAAGAGCGGCGCTGACCTGCTCGACGGTGCCCGGCCCCTGGACGGCCACCTCGCGTATGTCGAAGCGCGCCCCGGGCCAGCGAGCTCGGGCGTTGACGACGACGTCGTGCTCGGCCTTGGATTCGCGACCGCAGATGAGCCCGATGCGCCGCGGCAAGAAGGGCAATGCCACCTTGCGTTCCGGCGCGAAGAGCCCTTCGGCGGCCAGGGTGCGTTTGAGTTGCTCAATGCGGGCGAGGAGGTCCCCCAGGCCGACGGGTCGGATCTCGCGAGCCATGAGCGACAGGCTGCCGTTGACCATCCAGAAGTCGGGCTTGGCGTGGACGACGACCCGGGCGCCCTCGGCCACCTCGGGAAGGTGTCGGGCGTTGATCTTCACCGGCAGCGAGACGTTGGCATCGGTGTCGCGCAGCGTGAGGAAGGCCATCGTGGCGCCGGGGCGACGATTGAGCTGGACGATCTGGCCTTCGACCCACACCGGCGTCATGCGGGCGACGTACTCGGCGATCTTCGTCGACAGCAGCCGCACGGGCCACGGGTGGTGGGCCGTAGTGTCGCGGGCGAGGCCGGGCAACGGTGAAGGGGTGGTCACCCCGCCAGCTTCCCATCTACCGGCTGCGTTGGGGGCGGGGCGGGCGGCGTGTGAGGCGGTCCATGGCCTGGGCGCGGTTTCCCACGTAGCCTGGAGGATGTGAGCAACGTATCTGAGACATCCTCCCGACCCGACGTCGAGAATCCGGCGCCGCCGTCCCTGGCGGGGATCTCGGCTTTTCCGCAGGACGTGCCCCGGTGGACGCCGGGCGCGACGGCCGAAGCCGGCAAGAAGATTCTGCTCGCCGCCCCCCGCGGCTACTGCGCCGGAGTTGACCGCGCGGTCGATGCCGTGGAGCGGGCGCTGGAGCTGTACGGCGCCCCGATCTACGTGCGCAAGGAGATCGTCCACAACAAGTTCGTGGTCGAAACGTTGACCGAGCGCGGCGTCATCTTCGTTGAGGAAACCGACGAGGTCCCCGAGGGGGCCCGGGTGGTGTTCTCCGCCCACGGGGTGTCGCCGGCGGTGCACGCCGAGGCCGCCGCACGCAACCTCGACACGATCGACGCCACGTGCCCCCTGGTGACCAAGGTGCACAAGGAAGCGGTGCGGTTCGCGTCGGAGGACTACGACATCCTCCTCATCGGCCACGACGGCCACGAGGAAGTCGAGGGAACCCAGGGCGAGGCTCCCGACCACATCCAGGTCGTCAATTCCCCCGATGAGGTCGACAAGGTCGTGGTGCGCGACCCCGACCACGTCATCTGGCTCTCGCAGACGACCCTGTCGGTCGACGAGACGATGGAGACCGTCCGTCGTCTCCGCGAACGTTTCCCGAACCTGCAGGACCCGCCCAGCGACGACATCTGCTACGCCACGCAGAACCGGCAGGTCGCCATCAAGGAACTCGCGCCGCGCAGCGACGTCGTCATCATCGTCGGCTCGGCCAACTCCTCGAACTCCGTGCGGCTCGTCGAGGTCGCGCTGGACGCGGGCGCCAAGACCGCCTACCGGGTGGACAAGGCCGACGAAATGGACGTGTCGTGGTTCGACGGCGCCACCACCGTGGGCCTGAGCTCGGGGGCATCCGTGCCGGAGATCCTCGTGCGCGACGTCATCACGCGCCTGGGCGAGCTGGGCTTCGGTGAGGTCGAGGAAGTCCGCACGGCCACCGAGAACGTGTTGTTCTCGCTGCCGAAGAACCTGCGCGGGGACCTCAAGGATGCGGGTCTGCTGAAGGAGCAGCCGAAGCGCGGCAAGCGCCGCGCGCTGCCCGTCCAGACGGTCTAGGCCCGCCCGTCGAGG
>DATGSB010000392.1:0-6946 GCA_035303045.1 Actinomycetaceae bacterium
TCGAGCACCTCGGCGATCTGGGGGTCGAGTTGAGATAGGGGCTGCTGCGCCACGGGCGTGGTGGCTGAGTGGCTGGGCACGCATTCCTCCGACTGCTGGTGTCACTCCGCGACGCGGGGTGGTCATGTGCCCCTTGGCCCAGGCGGGCGACCTCGGAGTCTGACACGGTGTCGCTCCCCGGTGGTGATCCACCTCAGGCGCCAGTCGCGACGACGACAGCCTAGCAAGGGTGCTACCGACGAGTACCGTTCCGCGCTTGCGACGTCACCCACACCCGTCGTGCCCGCCGCACTCCCTGCCGACACCGACGAAGTGAGCGCTTCCTTGGGCGGTGGCTGTCAGCCGCCGTCTCCCAAGATCCGGCGCAAGTAGGCGTAGGTGAGGTCGCCGGTGTGCTGGTCGTACTGGTGCTCATAGCCGTGCTTGGTGTACATCGCGAGGTTCTGCTTGGAGTCCTGCCCGGTGAAGACCCACACTTCCTTCGTCTGGTCGGGCAGGTACTCCAGCACAGCCATGAGGAGTTGGGTGCCGATGCCCATCCCCTGCTTGTCCGGCACGACGGCCAGCCGCCCGAGGTTGGCTCGCTCGGCCTCCAGTTCGACGCGGATCGAGCCCACGAGCCGCGGCCCGATCCAGGCACCGAGCGTGACGACGTTGGCTCGAGCGAGGTCGAGTTCCAGTTCCTCAAGCGTCTGGGTGAGGGCGGGAATGTTGGGGTCCCCATACACCTGCGCTTCGGTCACGAATGCCGCCCGGCGCACGGTGAGCAGCTCCCCGGCGTCATCGGGGCCGTCGATGACGTCGATGCGCACGTCGGCCAAGACCTCGTCGTTCTCCATGACGCCATCTTTCCATCCCCCGCCCCCACCGCAGACCACGCCGCGGGGCGAGTCAGCGAAGCTCGTCGACCGCGACGAAGGTGTAGCCCATCTCGGTGATTCCGTCGACGAGCTCCTCGAGGTAGCCGATATCGAGGAACGGGTGGAAGTAGAAGCTCGCGGTGGATTCGCGCACCACGAGGTTCGCCTCCGCCCGGGCCAGTAGCGTTTCGGGGGTGCGAATGGCGTGGTTGTTCTGCTCGCGTTCCGTGACGTTTTGCAGGTTCTCGGGGTAGACGGTCGACCCGTAGATGTCGTGCACCGAGTAGGGAAATATCTGAGCGAAGGTTTTCACCGGATGCACCGTCGGGCTCGACAGCATCCCGGAGAAGTACTCCACCTGTTCGTACCGGGCGTCGTAAACATCGGCCATCGCCGAGTATGCGTTGGGCGAGGCCGTGTAGTGCGGGGTCTCGAAGATCGCGGGCTCGCCGAGACCCGCGTCGACCATGATCTGGCGACCGTGGGCCATCCGTGCGGTGTGGTCGGCGATCGTGTCCTGCGCGACCGGCCCCATCTTGCTGACGAAGGAGTCCTGCTCGCATTCCTCCCATTCGAACGGCGGTAGCGCCTCCCGAGAGCAGCCGTAACCGTAGAACTCGTAGTCCTCCCCGCTGCGGCCGCTATACGGGTTGTCGAGATACCCGTACTGGTGGGTGGTGCCGTGCTGGATCAGCGTGCCACCGCGCTCCTGCATGTATTGCAGGGCCTCGACGACCTCCGGGGCGTCCAGCAGGCTCAGCCCGTACCAGTTGTTCCCACTCGGGGTGCGGTCGAGGTGAATCGGGATGACCGCCACCTGGAAGGGCACATCGCGGGACGACAGGAAGTCGGCGACCGCCCGCAGGTCCTCCGGGTCGGATTCCGGGCCCACATCCTCCAGCCGCACGGCGGCCTGCCGGATCGGTTCGATCGTGGAATCCAGGAGTTCGTAGTACAGGTCGGCGTAGACGAGGTAAAGCTCGTTGTCGTCGATGAAGTCCAGCGGGAGGTCGGCGACGAAGGTGAGGTTGCCGGAGCGGACGACGAGCGGGGCTTGAGAAATGTTGTGCCCCTCGGTGGTTGCGCAGCCGCGGGCCGCGCCGGCGCACTCGCCGACGGCGATGACCTCGACGTCGCTGTCCTCGTCGATCCGCGGAACCGACACGTCCCGGGTGCCGAGGGTGTTGCGCGACAGGGAGGCCCCCTTATATTCCACGATGCCCATGTCGCTGCTGGCGATGACGTCGAGGTTGCCGGGGTCCCAGCCGTACTGATCGACGAAGCGCTGCCCCACGGCCTCGTCCACCTCCGCGAGCGCGCCGATGTTCTGGCTCACCCACATGACTGAGGTGTCGCCGCGGCGCACGTCGAGGACGAAGGCCTCGGTGGGTGGCGTGCGGTAGTCGGTGCCCACGTAGATCGCCGCGTCGAAGCTGTCGATGAGGCCGGGGGTGTAGTCGGCGACGTCACGGATTTCGACCTTGCCGAAGTGGGTGGCGAGGTTCGCGGTGGCAACGGCGTAGAGCTCCGCGTCGGCGGCGAAGTCGCTGTGGTCGCCGTAGAGCACGAGCGTCGTCGTGCCCTCGCTGCGGCCGTACCTGGTGTCGAAGGGCGCCCGTTCGGCTGGCACGCCGTCCTCCAGGCCTGCCAGGTCGGCGAGGCCGGCCTGGGTGTAGGACTGCGCAAGGTCGGAGTTCTGGTGGTTGACGAGGTCGTCGTCCACGAGCCCGAAGGTGAGAACCGCCGAGGCCAGGGGCACGAGCACGACCACGGCTGCCCAGCCGAGACGGCCGCGGGTGGTGAGGGTGTAGGGATCGCTCATCATGCGGCTCCTTCAGAAACCGCCGTGGCGGCGGGGGTGATGTCATGGAATTCGTCGACGTCGGCGCCCACCCCGAAGTAGCGAGCGATGGCCTGGACGGTGCGAGGGGCGGCTCGCCCGTCGCCGTAGGGGTTGACGGCGCGGGCCATGCGCTCGTAGGCCTTGTCGTCGTCGAGCAGCGTCGCCACGGCATCGACGATGCGCTCCTCGTCGGTGCCGACGAGCCGGACCGTACCGGCGGCGACCGCCTCGGGGCGTTCGGTGGTATCGCGCATGACGAGCACCGGCTTGCCCAGGGAGGGGCCCTCCTCCTGCACTCCCCCGCTATCGCTGAGGATGAGATGGGAGCGCTCCAACAGCGCGCAGAACTCGGGGTAGGGCAGCGGCTCGGTGACGAGGACGTTGGGGCAGTGGGCCACCGCGGGGACGATGGCTTCACGGACCAGCGGGTTGCGGTGGGCCGGGAAAATGAAATCGTCGTCCGGGTAGCGCGCCGCCAGCCGTGCCAGGGCGCTTCCGATGCGCCGCAACGGTTGTCCCCAAGATTCTCGGCGGTGGGCGGTGACCAGCACGGCGCGACGCCCCCGTGCCAGCATCGCCGCCAGGCGCTCGTCGGTGATCTTCGGGTGGGTGCTCACCGTGAAGTGGAGGGCGTCGATGACGGAGTTGCCCGTGACGAAGATCGTGGCGGGTGCGACGTTCTCCCGCTCGAGGTTGTCGCGGCTGGCCCGAGTGGGCGCGAGGTGCAGGGCCGCGAGTTGGCTCGTGAGCCGGCGGTTGATCTCCTCGGGGAAGGGGGAATAGATGTCCCCGGTGCGCAGGCCGGCCTCCGTGTGGATGACGGGGATGCCGGCGTAGAACGCCGACAGGGCCGCCACGAACGTCGTGCTCGTGTCCCCTTGAACGAGGACGGCGTCGGGGGCGAACTCCTCCAGCGCGCCCGAGAGCCCTCGCAGGGTGCGCAGGGTGATGTCGGTGAGCGTCTGGCCGGCCACGTGCACGTCGAGATCGTGGTGGGGCACGATGCCGAAGGTGGCATTGACCTGGTCGAGCATCTCGCGGTGCTGGCCGGTGACGACGACCTGGACGTCGAAGCGGTCGTCGGCGTCCAGCGCAAGGACGAGGGGGGCCATCTTGATGGCTTCCGGGCGGGTGCCGTAGACCACCATGACGGTGATCGGCGGGCGCGAATTGGTGGGCATGTTGAGCTCCTCAACGGGGGCATGACGAATGCGTCATGGCAGATGGGGGTAGCTGGGGCCTAGTCCTGAGGGGACGGGCAGTCGTGCAGGGTGACGTCGGTGAAGCGCACGCGGGCGTCCTCGGTGTAGAGGCCGATGGCTCCGCCCCGATAGGGGCGTTCGTCGTCGACGACGGTGACGAGGTGTTCACCGTCGACGGCCACGGACATCTCGGGCCAGTCGTGGGTGATGCGCACCGTGTAGTCGTGACCGATGGGGAATCGTGGTTCGTCGCCGGTGGCGAGGAAGCGCTGGTCGCCGGGGTAGGCCGGGTCCTGCTTCGACACTTCCCAGCCGTTGGGCTTCAGGGCGACGGCGTAGAAGTGGGTGTCGTCGCGGAAGTTCCACAGCACCCACCCCACTTCCCACGGGTTCGCCGGGTCATTGCGGCGCAGCTGTTCTTCGGTGTGCACGGTGAGTTCGACGTCGGGGTCGAGGCACGAGTCGGTCGTATGGACGAGCGCTGCGTGGGTCACGTCGGGGGCTTGGGCCGCCCGTGGTTGCAGGACGATGCCCGCAGGCCCGCCCGTGAGCGGGCCGTAGCCGGCGTAGAGCACCGTCCACTGCCCGTGCTGCTCGCCGTCGGCCCACAGTTCGTCGTCCGGTTGGGCGTGGCTGGACCAGACGAGCAGGGACGCCGTGGCCAGCAGGCCGAGGACGAGTGCCGGGGCTGCCATCGGTCTCATCACGCGGCGCGTGCCGTCACCTGCGGGTCAGGCTCGGCGTGGCGTTCAGTTTTCGCCCAGCCCTGGCGCCCGGTGAGAGAGCGCGCTACTGCCCGCCATCCCGCGATGTACCACAGCGTGGCGTAGAGCACGAAGACGTGGAGGAGCGCCACGGCGCCCACGGCCCCGATGTCGCCCCGGCGTTCGATGCGCCAATACCGGACCCCGAAGGCCAGCGCGAGGCCGAAGGCGATGATGTAGGCCGACAGCCACCACCACGAGGGGGCAAGCGTGCCGGTGACCAGGGCGACGCCGAGCCCGAAGATCCAGGATCCGAAGGCCAGCAGCAGAAAGGAACCGACGAGCAGCAGGAAGGGGCTCGTGAGGTGGTAGAGCAGGTCGGCGCGTCTGGTACCGGTGAGGTCACGAAGCACCCACGGGATGAGCGGCCAGGATTGCAGGTGGCCCTGGAACCAACGGGTGCGTTGCCGCAGCCAGCGCCGCAGGTCGGTGAGACCCTGCTGGTGCACGGCGGTGGCCGACCTGAACTCCGTCGTCCAGCCCCGCAGCATCAGCCGCACGCCGAGGTCGAGGTCCTCGGTGAGCGAGCGCGTCCACGGCGCGGGACCGAGCGTGCGCAGCGCGGCGAGGCGGACGAACTGGCCGTTGCCGCCGAGCCCGACACTGCCCAAGTGGCGCCGTCCCCGCTGAAACACGTGGGTGTAGAGGACGAACTCGATGTCCTGCATTCGCGCGAGCAGGTTTTGGGCGCGGTTGCTGATGCGCACGCCGATCTGGACGGCGCCCAGCGTCTCGGCTGCGAAGCACGGCAGGACCTCCTCCAGCACATTCGGTTCGAGGCGCCCGTCGGCGTCGACGACGCAGACGATGACGTTGAACGGGTCGACGTCGCTGGGGAGGATGTTGCCGGGAATGTGGGCGATGGCGGCGTTGAGCGCTTCTCCCTTGCCCTGGCGGGCCTGGGGCAGTGTGCGTTGCAGCAGGTGAACGCGGGCGTCCGAGTAGCCGCGCACGATATCGGCCGTGTCGTCGTCGGAACCGTCGTCGACAACGAGAATGCGGATGCGGCCGTGATCCAGGGCGATGAGACGCTCGAGACTTGCGGCAATGACGCGGCCTTCGTTGAGGCACGGCAGGACGAAGACGATCCACGCCTCGCTCTCGCCGACCCAGCGGGCGGGGCTTGGCAGTTCCCAGCCCCGGCTGGCGTCGGCGTCGTGGCGGCGCCGCGGCTCCCAGCGGGACAGTAGGAGGTGCATGAGGCCGTAGACGACGCTGCTGACGACCAGCGTGACGGCCATGATGACGATGAGGTCGTGCCGATAACCGGAGATGAGGATCATGACGCTCCCCCGGGAACGGTGGATTCCCCCGCGGCCGCGGTGGCCACGGGCGAATTCATGCGTTGCGGCGACGATGGTGCCGTTGCTCTCCGGCGGGCCTCCCGGCGACGTGCGCGCAGCCGGCTCGTCGCCGCGCTCGCGGTGACGGCGCCGATGACGAAAACGACGTAGGACAGGAACATGGCCATGGCCAGAGTCAGAAGGAATCTGGCGACACCGTGGAGTTCACTCGTGACGGCGTGCGGGGGTTGGGGTGCTGCTAGGACGAGGAGTGTGGCTGCGTGACCAGACATAGTTCTGGTACCTCACTGCGAGGGGATTGGGACGAATAAGCGGCGAAGGCGCCTACGTCGCTCGCAGCAATTATTTGCAGCGCCGTTCGTGGGATATAGCCCCTGGGCCAGACGATCGACGGATAGTTGCCCCTCCGTGGCAGGGCGATAGGGGGTGAGTCCGGCCTCACCCTCACCCTCCTCCTCGGCGCCACCCGCGGGCTCGCCGCGCAACAGAGACACGAACGGGCCGGCCCCCATTCATGAGGACCGGCCCGCTTAGTGGTGGAGGTGAGTTAGATGAGCCCGAGCTCGCTCACCGCGTCGCGTTCTTCGATGAGCTCCGCGACGGATGCGTCGATCCGGGGGCGGGAGAACTCCGTGATCTCCAGGCCCTGTTCGATGATCCATTTCCCGCCCTCGGCGCGCACCGGGAAGGACGAGATGAGGCCCTCCGGCACGCCGTAGGAGCCGTCGGAGTAGATGGCCGCTGACGTCCAGGAGTCCTGCGGGGTGCCGTGGACCCAGTCGTGGATGTGGTCGATCGCGGCGTTGGCCGCAGAGGCGGCCGAGGAGAGCCCTCGGGCCTCGATGATCGCGGCCCCCCGCTTGGCGACCGTGGGGATGAAGGTGTCCGCAAGCCAGGCCTGGTCCAGCAGGTCGCGGGCAGGCTTGCCGTCGATGGTCGCGTGGGTGATGTCGGGGTACTGGGTGGCCGAGTG
>DATGSB010000393.1:0-4141 GCA_035303045.1 Actinomycetaceae bacterium
CTCATGGGAGTCAGCCGAAGAGGGCGAAGGGGTGGAACGCCAGCGGCCCCGCACCCTTCAAGGAAAGAGTGCGGGGCCGCTGTAGCGCTTAGCGAAGCGTCACGGAGTTAGCCGGTGATGCCCGAGAGGTAGTCGGGGTTCTCCTGCAGCCACTGGTCCACAGCGGCCTCGTAGTCCTCGCCGTCCATCTCGTTGAACATGATGTTCTCCAGCGAGTGGAGCTCATCGTCGGTCATGGTGAAGTTCGAGATCCACTCGGCGATCTCGGGCTGAGCCTCGGAGAAGCCGAGGGTGCCGTAGACGAAGATGTCGTCCGGGTCGCCCAGCGCGTTCTCGGGGTCCTCGAGGTCGCGGATCGGGAACTCGTTGTAGGCCCAGTGCGGGCGCCACAGCGTCACGACGACGTTCTCGCCGTTGTCGATGGCCGCCCCGAGCTCGGTGAGCATCGCCGGGGTGGAGGAGATGATGAACTCCATGTCCTCCAGCCCGTAGGTGGGGATGACCTCCTCCTGCGTGACGCGCGTGAGCCCGGCACCGGCGTCGATACCGACGATGCGGTTGCCGAAGGCGTCGGCGTTGTCGGCGAGCTCGGTCAGCGAGGTGATGGGGGCGTCCTCGTTGACGGCGATGGTCAACGGGGCCTCCTCGAACCACATGCCGAGCTCTTCGAGCTCGTCGCCGTACTCATCGAGGTAGTTCTCGTGGGTCAGCGGCAGCCAGGTGTCGAAGTTGATGTCGTAGTCACCCTGGGCCATGCCGGTGAAGATGACGCCGGGGTCGGCGGTCTCCATCTCGACCTCGTAGCCGTTCTCTTCCAGAATGTGCTTCCACAGGTAGGACGCGGCGATGCCCTCTTCCCAGCCGCCGTGGACGCCGATGGTGATCGTGTCGCCGCCGGCCCCGGTGTCGCCGTTGCCGGCGTCGGTCTCACCGTTGGTGCCGGTGTCACCGTTCGTCCCCGTGTCACCGTTCGTGCCGGTGTCGCCGTTGTCGCCGCAGGCGGCAAGGGCAAAGGCAAGTCCAGCGGTTGCTGTCACGGCGATCACGCGGTTGCGGATGCGTGTCATTTCTTCTTCCTCCCATTGAATGCACGGTGCATTCGAGTTGATGGCGCGCCGCCGGTCTTAGTCGTCGGCGGCGCGGAGCTTGAGTGCGCGGGCGACCGGGGCGCGGTCGCCCAGCGCGGCGGTGACCCGGTCGAGGTACATCGCCAGGATCACCACGGCCAGTCCGGCCTCCACTCCCAGCCCGATCTGCACGCCCGTCAATGCGGAGACGACGGGCTGGCCGAGGCCGGGGGCGCCGACCATGGCCGCGATGACGACCATGGACAGCGAGAGCATGATGACCTGGTTGATGCCGGCCATGATCGTGGGCAGCGCCAGCGGCAATTGGATCTGGCGCAGGATGCGCCGGGGCGTGGCCCCGAAGGCGTGGCCCGCCTCGACGACCTCGCTTTCGACCTGGCGGATGCCCAGTTCGGTGAAGCGCACCCCCGGTGCCATGGCGAACACGATGGAGGCCACGATGCCGGGCACCACGCCGGTGCGGAACAGCACGATGGCGGGGATCAAGTAGACGAAGGCGGGCATCGTCTGCATGAAGTCCAGCACCGGTCGCACAATCGCCGAGGCGACCGAACTGCGCGCGGCGAGGATCCCGAGCGGGATGGCCAGGGCCGAGGCGACGGCGGTGGTGACGAGGACGAGCGCGATGGTGTGCATCGCGTTGTCCCACTGGTTCATGAGGTAGATCAGCAGGAACCCGAGTCCCGCGCCGAGTGCGAGGCGCCAGCCTTTGGCGAGCAGCGCGATGAGCAGCAGCACGACGAAGGGGTACCAGAACTGCGGTTCGGGCAGGAACTCCTGGTTGATGAACCAGAACGCCGCCAGCGCGACGAACGCCCCGGCCGCCCATCGCCAGTCCTTGCGTAGCGCGACGGCCCCCGTCAGCACGAGGGTGAGCAGCACGCCCACCCACCACGTCGAGGGTTCGGTGAAGAGGTTGGCGCCGAGGTCGTACATCCAGCGCAGCACGGTGCTGATGAGGTTGAACAGGGCCGACAGGGTGTCGGTGAGCCAGTCGATTCCCGTGCGGGCCCAGCTGCCTACGGGCAGGCGCCACTCGTCCATGGGCGGGATCGACAGTGCGGAGATCCTCATGCCGAGCCCCCTTCCGTCGAGGCCAAGGGTTCGGCGGCATCAGCCGCCCCGGTGCTGGTCTCGTTGTCGGTGCTGTCGGCGGGAGTGTGGGCGCCGTTGGCGTCGGGCCGGGCGAGCGCTTCGAGGATCCTCGTGCGGGGGACGACCCCGATGAGGCGATGCTCGTCGTCCACGACGGCCAGCGGCAGGCGGGCCTCGGCGGCCCCGCCGAAGGTGTCCGACAGCGGGGTGTCGGCGGTGACGGCGGTGGTGTCGGGCTGGACGACGCCGCGCAGGTCGGTGTCGCCGCGCCGCTGGGCCACGACCAGGTCCTCGTCGAAGACGGTGCCCTGCAGCTTGCGGTGGCGGTCGACGACGTAGGCGGCGGTGCCCTGGGTGCGTTCGATCTCGCGAAGCGCCACTCCCGGGCCGCCACCGAGCTGGACGACGGACAGCGGGCGGCGCATGAGCGCGCCTGCGGTGATGATGCGTGAGCGGTCGACGTCGGCGATGAACTGGGCGACGTAGTCATCGGCGGGGGCGGCGAGGATGTTCTCGGCCGTGTCGATCTGCACGATCCGACCGTCGCGCATGACAGCGACGCGGTCCCCGAGGTACATCGCCTCATTGAGGTCGTGGGTGATGAACACGATCGTCTTGTCGAGCTTGGCCTGCAGCTCGATGAGTTGCTCCTGCATGTCGCGGCGGATGAGCGGGTCCAGCGCGGAGAAGGCCTCGTCCATGAGCAGGATCTCGGTGTCGGCTGCGAGGGCGCGGGCGAGGCCGACGCGCTGGCGCATGCCGCCCGACAGCTGGGAGGGCAGCGAGGCGCCCCAGCCGGCGAGCCCGGTGAGGTTGATCGCCTCCTCCGCCTTGGCGAGGCGCTCGGCCCGGCTCACGCCCTGGATTTCCAGCGGGTAGGCGACGTTGTCGATGACCGTGCGGTGGGGCAGGAGCGCGAAGTGTTGGAACACCATCGACACCTTGCGGCGCCGGATCTCGCGCAGCTGGGCGGCGGAGACGTCGGTGATGTTGTCCTCCCCGATGAGGACCGTTCCCGACGTGGGGGTGAGCAGGCCGTTGAGCATGCGAATGAGGGTGGACTTCCCGGAGCCGGAGAGTCCCATGACGACGAAGGTCTCGCCGCGCTGCACCTCGAAGGTGGCGTCCACCACGGCCGCGGTGCCCAGCGCCTTGACGTCGTCGCGGGTCGCGCCCGCCTCCATGCGGCGGACCGCCTCTTGGGCCCGGCGGCCGAACACCTTATAGACGTTCTGCACGCTCAAAGCGCTCACAGTGGCCTCGTTCTCTGGTCGATCGGCTGTTCACTAGCCTCTAGTGAGCCCCGCGATCGACCAACAAAGTGGGCACGGCTCACAGCGGCGACGACGTAAGACAACTCCATACGATGCCACCTCGGCCGTGGAGTGGCCAACGAACAATACTCATTCTTGACCGTTTCACGGGCAATCCTAGAACCGAGAAACCTCTCTGACCTGCGGTTTTGCTGCGAGGTAATCGTTACTCGGATGTTACCGCCGCGCCCGGCGCGTCCGTCGAATCATCACGAATGCCGCTGTGGCACAGGCCACGAGTGCCGCGAGGGCGATCCCGGCGGGCAGCAGCGCGGAGCCTGCGCTCGAAGCCTCATCCTGGCCCGGTTGCGGCGCCGGAGAGTCGGCCGACGGCGCAGGGCTCGGCTCGGAGGTGGAAGTCTCGCTCGGGCTGGGCCCGCGGGCGGCCTCGGCGCGCCAGAGGGCCTCGACGTCGGGGGCGAACCAGTGGTCGACGGCCGGGCGCGCCCGCACCACGGCCCCGGTGGGGATGTCGTGCGCTCCAGGGGCGAGGGGCGCGCCGTCCACGAGATACTCCACGCCCGGGGCAGCAGGGAAGGACGCCGCCACCCGGCCGCCGGGGCGGGCGACGAATTCCGGCGCCGTCGGGCTGGTGCGCGGCCCGAGCCGCAGGCCGCTGCCCGTCGGTACTGCCACGCCCGCGTG
>DATGSB010000394.1:0-10991 GCA_035303045.1 Actinomycetaceae bacterium
GTGGCATGGAACCCCGTTCAGCGCACGAGAGTGGACGACGGACGTCTTTGTCAGAAACAAGGACCGGTGGCGTTGCCAACTCACCGCGATCACACCCGATCGATCCTAGGAGCGATCAAAAGGCGGGTGGTGGACCGCCTCGACCCCGCGAGGTACGGCGACTACCGAGTTCTCAAGGGCGGTGGCTGGGCGGACCCGGAATGGAGTTGCCGGGTCGGAGTCCGCCGCGGCTACGCCCCTGATGCGAGAGTCGATGACGTTGGCTTTCGAGTCGCGCGTGGAGCTGCAGCCCCTATCGGTCAGTCCGATGGAGGCCAGGGGTGGTCCGAAACGGCGGACCGCCAACGCGCCTCTCTCAACGGTCCCCTTCCCGTGGGTTGGACACCGCTCACCTAGCTCACCGAGAACGATCGTTTGCGGCGCGGACGTCGAGAAGCTGATTCGAGGACTACGGGGTGGAGCCAGGGGGACTCGAACCCCCAACCCTCTGCTTGCAAAGCAGATGCGCTACCAATTGCGCCATGGCCCCCGGCCACAAGCACCGCGAGGTGCTCGATTCCGACTTACTTGCTGGCTGCCTCGTCGGCCGCGGGGTCGAAGGAGTTGCCGCCGAAGCTGTCGGTGACCTCGGCCCACAGGGCGCGCTCCTCGCGGTCCTGCTTCACCTTGGCCCACGCCAGGTATCCGATCAGCGCCAGCCCGGCAAGCGTCACGAATTTCTTCATCCTCATGCCCCAATCGCAGTCGGAGTGGGCCTAACTGGACTCGAACCAGTGACCTCTTCCTTATCAGGGAAGCGCTCTAACCGTCTGAGCTATAGGCCCGTGTAGCTACTGTGGCCGCGCGGCCACACCGGGTGAACATTACCGCAGCCGGGGTGGCCTACCCAAACCCGCGAGCACGCGAGCGTGAGTCATCTTCACCACACCGGCCTACTCGTCGGTGAACGTCACGTGCAGACCGCCGACGAGGGCAGCAACGATGTTGTAGAGGAAGGCCCCCAGCGTTCCCAGGGCGGTCAGCAGGAACACATCGATGACGGCGATGATCGCGGCCATCGACAGCACGCGATCGAACTCGGCGTACTCCAGCAGGGTGAGGAAGCTGTCGGAGTCGAGGGTGACGAGCAGTTCGCGGATGTCGGCGAACACGTGCATGGAGTCGAGCACGAACCACATGGCCGCCGCGGCGACGATGATGCCGATTCCGACGGCGATCGACAGCAGGAACGACAGCTTCATTACCGACCACGGGTCGATGCGCGCGAGCGCCAACCGCACCCGGCGCGGCCCGAGGGCACCCGCGGCTGCCCCGGCCGGTGCGGTCGTCGGCCGCGGCGACGCTTGCGGTGCCTGCGCGGTCCGAGCGCTTCCGGCCCCCGTTGCACCGCCGGCCGCCGCGCCGTCCGCTGCGCCAGCCGGTGCCGCCGTCGCGCCCGCTCCGGCCCTGGCAGCGGGGCCGCCGCCGGAGTTCGTCGCCTCGGGGCCCGCCGGTGAGGTGGGCAGCTCGGAGGCCGCGCCGCTGTTGATGGCCGTGGTGTCGTCCGACCCGGCCGGCGCGCCGGCCGTGCTGCGCGCGGTAGCGAAGCGCTGTGCCAGGCTCGTGCGGATCGCCGACGGCGTGGGGTCGCTCGCCGACGCGTCCGATCCGGAGTTCGCGTTCATCGCGTCGGCCGCTGCCGCCTCGGGGGAGTTGGGGGCCGGTCGCGACCCGGCGTCACCCGAGGAGTTCTCCCGCGGCTGGCCGTCCGTCGCGGATTCGGGAGTGCTGCTCATGCTTGTCCTCCGTCGTCGCCCTCGTCCTCGGCCGACTCCGCGGATTCTGCGTCGTCGCCGTTGAGGGCACTTTCATCGTTGCGGGCGATCGCAATGATTCGGTCATTATCGGCGGGCTTGGCGAAGATCACGCCCTGGGTGTTGCGCCCGGTGAGGTTCACCTCGTTGACGGCGGAGCGCACGATGTTGCCACTTTCCATGATGACGAGCACCTCGTCGTCCTCATCGGTGATGAGGGCACCGACGAGGTCGCCACGGGCTTCCACAAGGTTGGCCACCTTGATGCCCAGGCCGCCGCGGCCCTGCACCCGGTACTCCGCCACGGCGGTGCGCTTGGCGAAGCCGCCTTCAGTGACGACGAACAGATCGGCGTCCTCGCGAACCGTCTCCATGGCAAGCAGCTCGTCGCCGTCGCGGAACTTCATGCCCGTGACGCCCGAGGTGGCTCGGCCCATGGGGCGCAGCGCCTCGTCGGTGGCGGTGAAGCGGATCGACTGCCCCTTGCGGGAGACGAGCAGCAGGTCGTCGTCGTCATCCACCAACCGTGCGGCGACGAGCTCATCGGACTCGCCCTCGGCGTCCTCGCGCAGGTTGATCGCGATGATGCCGCCGGTGCGCGGCGAGTCGTACTCCGCCAGCCGCGTCTTCTTCACCAGGCCGGACTTGGTTGCCAGCACGAGGTACTGCGCCTGGTCGTAATCGCGTAGCGCGAGCACCTCGGCGATGCGCTCGTCGGGCTGGAACGCCAGCAGGTTGGCGACGTGTTGGCCGCGCGCATCGCGCCCGCCTTCGGGCAGCTCGTAGGCCTTCGCGCGGTAGACCCGGCCCTTGTCGGTGAAGAACAGCAGCCAGTGGTGGGTGGTGGTGACGAAGAAGTGGTCGACGACGTCGTCCTCGCGCAGCTGCGCGCCGCGCACGCCCTTGCCGCCCCGACGCTGCGAGCGGTAGGAATCGGAGCGGGTGCGCTTGGCGAAGCCGCCGCGGGTGATCGTGACGACGACGTCTTCTTCCGGGATGAGGTCCTCCACCGACATGTCCCCGGAGAACGGCACGATGTGGGTGCGACGTTCCTCGCCGTAGCGGGACACGACTTCCCCGAGCTCCTCGGAGATGATGCGGCGCTGCCGCACGGGGCTGGCGAGGATCTCCTTGTAGTCGATGATCTGGGCCTTGATGCGGTCGTGTTCATCGATGATCTTCTGCCGCTCGAGCGCCGCCAGGCGACGCAGCTGCATCGCCAGGATCGCGTCGGCCTGCACCTCATCGATGTCCAGCAGTTCCATGAGGCCGGTTCGGGCGGCTTCGGCGGTGGCCGAGGCGCGGATGAGGGCGATGACTTCGTCCAACGCGTCCAGCGCCTTGAGCTGGGCTCGCAGGATGTGGATGCGCTCTTCGGCCTCGTTGAGCAGGAAGCGGGTGCGCCGCACGATGACTTCGAGCTGGTGGCCCACCCAGTGGCGCACGAAGGCGTCGATGCTCAGCGTGCGGGGCACCCCCTCGACGAGGGCGAGCATGTTGGCCGGGAAGTTGTCTTGCAACTGGGTGTGCTTGTACAGGTTGTTGAGCACAACCTTTGCCACGGCGTCGCGCTTGAGGATGATGACGAGGCGTTGCCCGGCGCGGCCGGAGGATTCGTCGCGCAGGTCGGCGATTCCCTGCAGGCGCCCCTCTTGCACGAGCGAGGCGATCTTCGCCGTGAGGTTGTCGGGGTTGACCTGGTAGGGCAGTTCGGTGACGACGAGGCACATCCGGCCCTGGATTTCCTCGATGTTGACGACGGCCCGCTGGGTGATGGACCCCCGCCCGGTGCGGTAGGCGTCCTCGATGCCGCTGCGCCCGAGGATCGTGGCGCCCGTGGGGAAGTCTGGCCCCTTGATGCGCACGAGGAGTTCCTCGAGGAGTTCTTCCTTTGTGGCTTCGGGGTGGTCGAGGAACCATTGGACGCCGTCGGCCACCTCGCGCAGGTTGTGCGGGGGGATGCGGGTGGCCATGCCCACCGCGATGCCCTCCGAACCGTTGACCAGCAGGTTGGGGAATCGGGCCGGTAGCACGACGGGTTCGCGGCTGCGGCCGTCGTAGTTGTCCTGGAAGTCCACCGTGTCTTGTTCGATGTCGCGGACCATCTCCATGGCCAGCGGCGCCATCTTGCATTCGGTGTATCGCGGCGCGGCCGCGCCGAGGTTGCCGGGGGAACCGAAGTTGCCCTGCCCGGCGACGAGCGGGTGGCGCATCGACCAGGGCTGCACGAGGCGCACGAGCGCGTCGTAGATCGAGGTGTCGCCGTGGGGGTGGTACTGCCCCATGACCTCGCCCACCACGCGCGAGCACTTGCTGAACGCGGCGTTGGGCCGGTAGCCGCCGTCGTACATGGCGTACAGCACGCGGCGGTGCACGGGCTTGAGCCCATCGCGCACATCCGGCAGGGCGCGCCCGACGATGACGCTCATGGCGTAGTCGAGGTAGGAGCGCTGCATCTCGACCTTGAGGTCGACCTGCTCGATGCGGTCGCGGGTGGTCGCTGGCGTCCCGGCGTCCGGCTGCGTGCTGGCGTCCTCGGGGAAGCTCGGCGGTTCGGTCACGGTTGTCCTTCGTTGTGGTGGTCAGTCGGCCACGCGGTCTAGATGTCGAGGAAGCGCACGTCGCGGGCGTTGCGCTGGATGAACTCGCGGCGCGACTCGACGTCCTCACCCATGAGGATCGAAAAGATCTCGTCGGCGGCCGCGGCCTCCCCGATCGTCACCTGGCGCAGGGTGCGGGTTTCGGGGTTCATCGTCGTGTCCCACAGCTCCTGCTCGTTCATTTCGCCCAGGCCCTTGTACCGCTGGATGCCCGACTCCTTGGGGAGTCGCTTACCGGCGGCCGCGCCCTCGGCGAGCAGGGCGTCCTTCTCCCGGTCGGTGTAGACGTACTCGTGCGGGGCGTTGGACCACTTGAGCCGGTACAGCGGCGGCTGGGCCAGGTACACGTGGCCGCCCTCGATGAGGGGGCGCATGTAGCGGAACAGCATCGTGAGCAGCAGCGTGGAGATGTGTTGGCCGTCGACATCGGCGTCGGCCATGAGCACGATCTTGTAGTAGCGCAGGCCGTCGATGTCGAAGTCCTCGCCGATCCCCGTACCGAAGGCGGTGATCAGCGCCTGGATCTCGGCGTTACTCAGCGCGCGGTCGAGGCGCGCCTTCTCGACGTTGAGGATCTTGCCGCGCAGCGGCAGGATCGCCTGGTGCTCCGGGTCGCGGCCCTGCACGGCGGACCCGCCGGCCGAGTCACCCTCGACGATGAAGATCTCCGACACCCGCGCATCGCGGCTGGAGCAGTCCTTGAGCTTGCCGGGCATCGACGCCGACTCCAGGGCCCCCTTGCGTCGGGTCGCTTCGCGGGCCTTGCGGGCCGCCACGCGGGCCGCGGCCGCCTGCTGCGCCTTGCGGATGACGTCGCGCGCCTCGTTGGGGTGGGCGTCCAGCCAGTCACCGAGGTTGCTGTACAGGGCCTGCTGCACGTAGGTGCGGGCCTCGGTGTTGCCGAGCTTCGTCTTCGTCTGGCCCTCGAACTGGGGCTCGCCCAGCTTGATGGACACGACCGCGGTGAGGCCCTCGCGGATGTCGTCGCCGGTGAGGTTCTCGTCGCGTTCCTTGAGGATGTTGCGGTCACGCGCGTAGCGGTTGACGACCGACGTGAGCGCCGAGCGGAAGCCCTCCTCGTGGGTGCCACCCTCGGAGGTGTTGATCGTATTGGCGTAGGTGTGGACCGCCTCGGAATAGCCGCTCGTCCACTGCATCGCCAGCTCCAGGGAGATCTGACGTTCGACGTCCTCGGATTCGAAATAGATGATCTCGGGGTGGATGATCTCCACCCGCTTGGCGGCGTTGAGGTGGGCGACGTAGTCGCGCAGGCCGCCGTCGTAGCGGTAGGTGACCTCGCGGTGGCCCGGGCGGGCGTCGTCGTCGGTTCCCTCCTCATCGCCGGTGACCTCATCGCCGGCATCGGTCACCCCGGCGCGTTCGTCGATGAGGCTGATGCGCAGTCCCTTGTTGAGGAAGGCCATCTGCTGGAACCGGGTGCGCAGCGTTTCGAAGTCGAAGTCGGTGGTTTCGAAGATGTCGGCGTTGGGCCAGAACGTCACGGTCGTGCCGGTGGTGTCGGAGTCCCCGGCCCGGGCCAGCGGCGCCGTGGGCACGCCGTCGGAGTAGGACTGGCGCCAGATCGCGCCGTCACGGCGCACCTCGACGTGCAGCCGGCGGGACAGGGCGTTGACGACGGAGACCCCCACGCCGTGCAGGCCACCCGAAACGGCGTATCCGCCGCCGCCGAACTTGCCGCCGGCGTGGAGCACGGTGAGGACGACTTCGACGGCCGGTTTTCCCTCCGAGGCGACCACATCCACCGGGATTCCGCGGCCGTCGTCGACGACGCGGACCCCGCCGTCGGCGAGCAGGGTGATGGTGATCTGGCTGGCGTATCCGGCGAGCGCCTCGTCGACGGAGTTGTCTACGACCTCGTACACGAGGTGGTGCAGGCCGCGTTCGCCGGTGGAACCGATGTACATGCCGGGCCGCTTGCGAACGGCCTCGAGGCCTTCGAGGACGGTGATGTCGGTAGCGTCGTAGTGGTCTGCCGAGTCCGTGGTCGGCGGGGTGAGGTCTGTGGGGTTCCCACCGGTGGGGGACGTCTCGTCAGCCAAGTCCAGGGCACTCCTCGTTCGCTTCTCGCGCACGCCGCCGTCACCGCCGAACCGGCGGTGCGCGACTGGGCGTGTCGCTGGTGACCTACGGGCAGACGGGCGTGCCGCCACTCGCAGGCGATCCTCTAATTCTACTGGGTGAAGGGGCTTTGTGACGACCATCCTCGCGCCGGGTACCCGCGGCTTCGCAGCGCGCCCTCGGCTGTGGACCGCCCCTATCCGTAGGTGTCTCGGGGGCCGCGCCCTCGCACGTGGCGGGGGCCGTGCGCCCAGCTGGGCCCGCCCGGGCCGCGCACGACGATCTTCTCCACTACTCCCTCGCCGACTTCCTCCGCGATGCGCCGCTCGAGTTGCGGCAGGAGCAGGCGCAGCTGGGTGGCCCAAGCGGTGGAATCCGCCCGGACGACGAGCACCGCGTCGTCAAAGGTCTCTATCTCGCACCGCTCGGCGAGCTGGGCGCCGACGATCTGCTCCCAGCGGCCGACGACCCCGCCGATGCTCACCGGGGCGCTCCACCCACGTTCCGCCACGAGGCGGTTGAGCACCGGCCCCACGAGCTGGGGGTCTCGCGGGGAGGCGCCGGGCCCGCTGCCGGCATGACCGAGCCCCGGGCCGGGGCGAAACGAGCGACGACCGGGCCCCCGGCCCGGTGCGCCGCGGCGCAGCCCCCGGGACGCGGCCGCCGCCTGGGCCCGGCGCACCGCGGCGAGGGCGGGATCTACCTCACCGGCCTCCTCGGCCGGCTCGCCCGCGCCGTCGTCCTCGCTCATTCCTCGTCACCGCCTCCGGGTTCCCACGCCTCGCCTCAACCGGGGCGAACCGTGCCGTCGGCCACCATCATCCGCCGCCCGTCAAGGGCCTGGGGCACGTCCGCCCCGACCGCCGCGGTGATGAGTAGCTGCTCGGCGTCGGCGACGAGCCCCACGAGGCGGTCGCGGCGGCGCACATCCAGCTCGGCGAACACGTCGTCGAGGATGAGGATCGGATCGCCGTGGTCGTGCCAGTGGGCCTCTTCGCTGCGGAGCACGTCGTAGGAGGCCAGCCGCAGCGCCAACGCCAGGGACCACGATTCGCCGTGGCTGGCATAGCCGCGGGCGGGCAGTCCGCCAAGGGAGAGCAGCAGGTCATCGCGGTGGGGCCCGACGAGGTTGACGCCCCGGTCGATCTCACTGTTGCGCAGCTCGGCCATGGCCGCCACCAGCTGCTCGCGCACGCTCTCGACGTCCTGCAAGGCCAGCTCCCCGTCGGTCGTGGCGGCCTTGACCGCGCCGCGGGCGATCGGTTCGTCTTCCTCCCCCAGGTGGGCGAGCAACGCGCTGCGGTAGCCGATACCGGCCTCACTCTGGCCGCTGCTGATGGCCTCGTAGGCCTGGGCGACGAAGGGGCGCAAGCGCTGGAGGAGCCGGAGCCGGGCCGCGGTGATCTCGGCGCCGGCCCGGGCCACGTGGCCGTCCCACACGTCAAGGGTGGACAGGTCGAAGGACGCGCCGCGGCGGCGGGCGGCGCCGGCGCTCTTCAGCAGCGCGCCGCGCTGCCGCAGCAGCTTGTCGTACTCGGCGCGCACGCCGGCGAGCCGGGGGGTGAGGAGCACAGCGAGGTCGTCGATGAAGCGGCGCCGCACCTGCGGGTCGCCCTTGACGAGCTCGAGGTCCTCGGGGGCGAACATGACGCTGGGGATGAGGCCGATGAGGTCCCGCGGGCGCACGGCCGCCCGGTTGAGGCGCGCGCGGTTGGCACGGCCCGCCACGATCTCGAGTTCCACGAGGCTCGCCCGTTCGCGGCGCACCGCTCGGGCACGGACGACCGCGGCGTCTTCGCCGGCGCGCACGAGCGCCGAGTCGCTGGCCACCCGGTGGCTGGTGAACGTACCGAGGTAGGCGATGGCCTCGACGATGTTGGTCTTGCCCTGCCCGTTGGGGCCGATGAAGGCCGTGGGGCCGGGTTCCAGCCCGAGCACGAGCTCGGGATAGGAGCGGAAGTTGTGCAGCGACAGATCGGAGATGTGCATCGATCGGCCGAGCGCTACCCGTCGGCTGTGCGGTGCACCGCGTGGCCGCCGAACTGCTCGCGCAACGCGGCCACCGCCTTGAGCGCCGGGGAGGACTCCTGCTGGGAGCCGAAGCGGGCGAACAGCGCCGCCGAGAGCACCGGGGCGGGCACGCCGTTGGTGACCGCCTCGTGCAGCGTCCAGCGCCCCTCGCCCGAGTCGGCCACGTAGTCGTCGAGGTCGGCGAAGTCGGGGCGCTGCGCCAGTGCGCGCACGAGAAGCTCGAGCAGCCAGGAGCGCACGACGGTGCCGCGCTGCCATGCCTGCAGCACCGGGGCGGCGGCAGGGATGAGGTCGGGCCGCGATCCCAGGATCTCGAAGCCCTCGGCATATGCCTGCATGAGCCCGTACTCGATGCCGTTGTGGACCATCTTCGCGAAGTGCCCGGCGCCCACCGGGCCGGCGTGGACGAAGCCTTCGTCGCGGGGGCCCTCGGGCCGCAGGGCGTCGAACACGGGCATGGCCCGCTCGACCGCCGCCGCCGTTCCCCCGACCATGAGGCCGTAGCCGTTGGTCCCGCCCCACACGCCGCCGGAGACGCCGGCGTCGATGTAGTCGATGCCGGCCTCGGCGAGCAGCTCGGCGTGGGCGGCGTCATCGGCGTAGTTGGAGTTCCCGCCGTCGATGACGAGGTCGCCGGAGGCCGCGAGGCCGGCGAGCTCGCGGATCGTCGCCCGGGTGATGTCCCCGGCCGGAACCATGACCCACAGCAGTCGCGGCGCCTCGAGCGCCGCGATGAGGTCAGCCAGGGAGGAAACGTCGCTGCGCGAGATATCGGTGTCGTAGCCGACGACGTCGTGGCCTGCCGCCCGGAGCCGGTCGCGCATGTTGGCGCCCATCCGGCCCAATCCCACCATGCCAATGTGCATCTTGAGCTCCTCTCACCCCGCCCAGTGTCACGGGCTTGGGCTCACGCTGCGAACCGGATCGGCATGAGCAGGTAGCGGAAGGCGGGATCTTCGTCGGATTCCAGGCTCTCCTGCCCGGACACCACCGCGGGCTTCGACGAATGGGTGAAGGACATCCGCACGAAGTCCGTCGTCAACGCGCCGAGCCCGTCGAGCAGGTAGGTGGGGTTGAAGGCGGTGGTGATGTCTTCCCCCACAAGCGAGGCTTCCAGCACCTCCGAGGCTTGGGCATCCTCGCCCTGCCCCGCCTCCAGCGTGACCTGGCCTTCGCTGAAGGTCATGCGGACCGGGGTATTGCGCTCGGCAACGAGCGCCACGCGTCGGCTGGCTTCCACGAGCGCGGCGGTGGCGACGACGGCGTGGGTGGTGGTCTCTTCGGGGAAGAGGCGGCGCACCGGCGGGTAGTCGCCTTCGACGAGAAGCGAGGTCGTGCGTCGACCGCCGGCCTCGAATCCGATGAGGGAGGCCTCGCGGTCGGCGCCCAGGGCCATGGTGACCGAGCCGGTGCTCGTGAGGGACTTGGCGACGTCGGTGAGCGTGCGGGCTCGCACGAGCGCCACGGCTTCCATGCTCGGGGAACTCGGGTGCCAGGTGAGTTCGCGCATCGCCAGGCGGTAGCGGTCGGTGGCCAGCAGCGTGATCTTGTCGCCCTCGATCTCGATGCGCACGCCCGTGAGCAGGGGCAGGGTTTCGTCGCGGCTGGCCGCGATGCTCACCTGGTTGACGGCTTCGCTGAGCACGTCGGCATCGATGGTTCCCGCGGCCTCGGGCATCTCGGGCAGCGCCGGGTAGTCCTCGACCGGCATGGTCAGCAGCGTGAAGCGGCTCGGCCCGCAGGAGATGACGAGGCTGGATCCGTCGAGCTCGATGTCCACCGGGCGCGAGGGCAGCGCCTTGGCGATGTCGGCGAGTAGCTTGCCCGACACGAGCACCGTGCCGGGTTCATCCACGCTGGCGGCCACATGGGAACGTGAGGAGACGTCGTAGTCGAAGCTCGACAGGGTGACGGTGTCTTCGGCAGAGGCCTCGATGCGTACCCCCGAGAGCACCGGTACGGGCGGGCGTTGGGGCAGGGACTTCGCTGTCCAGGTGACGGCCTCAGCAAGCACATCACGGTCAACCCGAAGCTTCACGGTGGCTGCCCTTCTGTTGTGGTCGATCGTCGTCGCGCAGCGCCACCTTACGCGAATCGCCCATCGCCCTGAGCTTGTTGTTATCTACAGGATCTCTAAGTTGTAGTTCTCGTCGTCATCGTCAGTGCTGTGGATCTTGTGGATAACCGCCGTTTATGCAGATCCACGCTCCCGCAGGCTGTGGGCACCTGTGGGTACCGCGATGGGGACGGGACGCCGAAACGGTGGACGGCGGAGATCGGGGTGTGCTGAGTCCACGCCTGGGGATGAGTTATCCACGGATTCGGTTCGACGGTCCACGGCTTTCCACAGGTCTATCCACAACTGTGTATTGCTTTACCCCACGGCGGGATGAATGACAAGGGGTTTCGTGTCGTGCGACGCCGGCTACTTGGCGCCGTCCCCTATTCGGCGCCGCGCGCCTTCTGCTTGATCCGGTTCGTCAGCTCG
>DATGSB010000395.1:0-2071 GCA_035303045.1 Actinomycetaceae bacterium
CGGCCGTCGGGGCCTTACTAAGGCCGTGGCCGTTGATGTCTGAGCAATTCATGGGGCGAATTGCGCCTCTCGGGCACCTCTTCGAGTTCGTGTTCAACTACCCGGGCGCGAGAATTGAGGCCGGACTTTGGGTTGCTGAACTTCCACTCGCTGTGCAGGTTCCCACATTGCACCCGCCATTCTGCAGGCAGCAATTGTGCTCGTGGTGACGGCATTAACCGTGCGGATGCTTCTCGCCATTTCTCGGAGCGCGCAATCTCAGCGCGCAGCGCATCGCCACCTCTCGGCTCTGAGTGGGGTGGCCATCATTGGCGGTCTAGTGCAGTTCGGTGCAGGCGTATGGGCATGGCGCACCGCGCTTGCATGGCTCGACCTTGATCCCACGGCCGGGCCCTGGGAAATTCGCTACCAGTACCTGCCAACCCCGGATTGGCCCCTCGCGTTGCTCGTCGCCGGACTGGCGACCGGCGCCCTTGCCATGGCTCTTCACACCTCCGCGCCGGCGAAGGTCGAGTCCGCAGCTCACGCGGGGTAAATCGCCACTTCCGCGGCCTTGACGACGAAGGTCACGTCTTGCCCGATCTCGAGGCCCAAGGAGGCAATCGATGCAGGCGTGATGTCGGCCGACAGTTTTGTGCCTGAGCCGGTCCGGCCGCGTACGCGCACAAGCTCCCCCTGTTGCTCAATGCCAGCTATCTGCACCTGCACAGCATTGCGCGGACTCCCCCCTGGCTCGGCGCGGTGCACCGCGACCGCCCGCGGGCTGAACGCCGCCGCGACGCGATCCCCAGGGCCGCTCCCCTGCTCCGCCAGCCCATGAAGCACCACCCCTGCGGTGTCTCGGACGACGCCCGGGCCGATCTGGGTGCCCACGAGGAGATTGACGCCGGCGAACCTGGCGCCGAATTCCGAGCGCGGCCGGTCCAGCACCCCCATCGTCGGCCCGTCTTCGACGATGTGCCCGTCCTCCAACACCACGATCCGATCGGCGAGAGCAAGAACATCCAGCAGGTCGTGGGTGACGATGACGGCGGTACGCCTCGCCGCCCGCAGAGAGTCGCGCAGCACCTGGCGGAGCTGGGCCGCAGCGTCGACATCGAGGGCGGCCAGCGGCTCGTCCAGCAGGAGCAGCTGGGGATCGGGCGCAAGCGCCCGGGCGAGCGCGACGCGCTGCTGCTGTCCGCCGGAGAGCTCACGCGGCCGCCGGTCGGCGAGGTTCGTGGCTCCGACTTCCGCCAGCCTCGCCATCGCGATGTCATGAGACGCCGCTCGGCCCCGGCCCAGGGCACGCGGCCCGAAGGCGACGTTGGCCACGACGTCGAGGTGCGGTAGCAGCAGGGGCTCTTGGGCGAGCAGCGAGATGTGGCGCTGATGCGGGGGCACCCAGCGGCTTCCGGCGACCTCACGTCCATCGAGCCAGACCGAGCCGGCGCTCGGGCGCAGGATGCCCGCCGCGAGGCTCACCACGGTGGACTTGCCGGCTCCGTTGGAACCGAGCAGGGCCACGACCTCCCCGCCCGCCACCTCGAGGTCGACGCGCACGCCCCGGTCGACCACCTCGGCTTGGATCACCAGCGCGCTCACGATGAGCCTTCCCGGTCGTTCCTGGGGCGCGAGGCGACCGTCGGCCCCACCGATCGGCGCGCCGTCCGGTGCGTGGTGAGGACGAGCACCGCGGCGATGACGATGAGGATGAGCGACAGGGCGAGGGCGGCATCGGCGTCGGTTTCCCGCTGAAGGTAGATCTCCAGCGGGAGGGTGCGGGTCACGCCTTGGAGCGACCCGGCGAACGTCAGGGTCGCGCCGAACTCCCCTAGGCATCGGGCAAAGGCGAGTGCGATGCCCGAGCCCAGGGCCGGGGCCAAGAGTGGGAGTGTGACGCGCCGCAGCACCGTCGTGGGGCGCGCGCCGAGGGTGGCAGCGATGATCTCGTGACGCCGCCCGGCGGTGCGCGCCGCCCCCTCGATGGACATGACGAGGAATGGCATGGCGACGAAGGTCTGGGCCAGCACGACCGCCGTCGTCGTGAAGGCGATGTCGATGCCCAGCACATTGAGGCTGTCACCCAGCA
>DATGSB010000396.1:0-2970 GCA_035303045.1 Actinomycetaceae bacterium
TGAGCGCGCGTTGGAGATCGTCGGCCGCGATGTGCTGGCGTCCTACGCCGTCGACATCCCCGACGACCCTCGTTCGCTTCAGTGACGCCCGCGCGGCGTCAGCGGGTCACCTTGCCCGTGAGCGCGGCCAGGGGCTGGACGAAAACGGGCTTGGCGAGCACCCACGCCGCCACCATGGCCGCCAGGGAGATGCCGAAGACGATGACGCCCAGCCAGCCGTCGTCCAGGCGAGCGGCGTACATGGCGTTGAGGTTCTGCCGCGCGCCCGTGAGCGCCACCAGCGCGACGTGGGCGATCGTGAAGGCGACGAAGTAGAAGACGACGGGCCAATGGACGGCGCGGGCCACCGCCATGGGGGGCATGCGGCTGAGCAGGCCGAGCTTCGGCCACATGGGCGCCATGCGCAAGCCACTCATGATCGCCAGCGGGGCGGCGATGAAGACCGTGACGAAGTAGGCGAGCATCTGCACGCCGTTGTAGGCATTCCAGCCGTCATGCACCGGCCAGTCGAGCGAGGCGTACTGCAGCAGGGACGACAGGGCGTGGGGGAGGACGTCCCACGTCGTCGGCACGATGCGTGCCCACTGGCCGGTGGCGAACAGCAGAACGACGAAGATGACGCCGTTGAGGATCCACAGCGTGTCGACGGTGAGGTGGAGCCAGAGGTTGAGGCTGATTCGGATCCTGCCGCCCGTGGGTTGGCGGCGGGGCTGCCAGTGGCCGCGCGGGCGCTGGGTGGTGCGCACCAGCCAGCCGCTTCGCACGATGAAGACGAGGAAGAAGGCGTTGAGGAAGTGTTGCCAGCCCAGCCATGCGGGAATGCCCACCGGCGCGTCATCGGGCAGCGGCACGTGCCCCGGATAGTCGGCGACGAACTGGGCCACGCTCGGCTGCTCGCGCAACCATCTCGCGACGAACACGATGACGACGGCGGCGAGAAGAGCGGCGGGGATCCCGACGGCAAGCGCGCGCCAGTTCCGGGACGAACCTCGGGTGGTTGATGACGCTGACACCGGCCCTCCTAGGATCACCGCGTTGAGCGCACGCGCCCCTTCGTGGCGCGCTGTCATGACAAAGGCCCGGGACCGTACCGGTTCCGGGCCTTGCAGCTCCCGCGGTTGGACTCGAACCAACAACCGCCCGATTAACAGTCGGGAGCTCTGCCATTGAGCTACGCGGGATTGCCGGGCATGACTCTAGCAGCCTTGGGCCACGGGCTCACACAGGGGTCTACCAAGTGTGATGAGTCGCACCGCTACCTGACCATTCTACGGTGCCCGCCGCATGGGCGGGCCGGGCGGCGCCTACGTGGGCAATCCGGCCGCCTCCCGCACGCGTCGCTCCAGCTCGTCGATGGCGGCGGTTTCTTCGGGTGAGTGGCCTAGCGGACCGAAGGCGGTCACCTGGGAATACAGGGTGTTGTCGGGCCGGCGGCGTACGGTGGCGCGCACCCGGGCCTCCCCCAGCTCGATGCTTTCGGCGTGGACGACGGAAGATTGCACCCGTTCCCGCAGGGCGCCGGTGAAGTGGTTGACCTCGTCACGCGTGAGCACGAGCTCCGTGTCGGGCCGCACGCGATCGGCCCACGTGATGGTGAAGGTCAGCGTGTCGCCCTGCCAGTGGCCGGTGTCGATCTCGTGCCACTCCGCCCGCTGCTGCACTCCCCCGTCGTCCACGAGGACGAGGGCGTCGCGGGTGACGGCCGCCCATCCTCCGGCCTTCAGCGGCTCGGCGATGAGCACCCGATCGGCCCGCGCCAGATGGCGTGCCACGTCCCTCGGCAGCTGCAGCTTCTTGCTCTTTCGCATGCCCTCACGCTAGCTGGCCGCCGAAGCCGGCGTTACAGGCGCTCGACATCCTCGTTTGCTAGCCACACCCCCAGGCGGGGGCGGCCCGGGTCGTGCCAGAGCACGAGAATCATCCCGGGGGCTTCGGCGAAGGCCACCGACTCGTGGAACTCCTCGCCGCTGTGGCGCACGATGCGCGCTCGCACCGGGATTTCGTGGTCAAGCGGGCGCTGACGCTTGCGGTCGGGCACCGGCACCTCGTTGAGAATGGGCGCCGGCTGCCCACCGGAGTCGGTCTGATCGTCGAGACCCGCCATGGGCCCAGGATTTCATTGCGGCGGGCTGCTCACCAGTGCCGGGAAGGCGGTGCGGCGGGACCCGCTCCCTCTGGAGCGAGAGAATGCCCTCGCCCCTACTTGCCACAGTGGCAAGCAGGGTTTAAGTTTCCACCATGGAAAGTAGTGACTCGGTCACCCCGGACGAGGCCAGAGCGGCCCTCCAGGATTTCACTGGCGCGCAGGACCGCATCGCCGCTCAGGTCACCTCGCCCTGGTGGTACCGACTCGGGGCGGCCCTGTGTACCGCGTCGCTGTTCGTCGGCATGGGCCTGGTGGTCGGCCGGACGGACCCCAGCGATGCTGCCGAGACCACCTCGAGTCTCCTGGTTGTGCTCGGAGCGGTCGTGGCTCCCGTCGCCCTGCTCGCGGGGCTGAAGCGCTCGACGGGCGTCTCGGTCGACCGCTACTCCCAAGGGATGGGCCCCTGGTACCTCGTCGTCTTCCTCCTCCTCGCCATCACCTTCGCCCTGCAGCAATTCGCCGGCATTCCCTTGGCGATGGCCGTCGGCGGTATCGGCGCCTTCATTGCCACGCTCTTGAGCGAGCGGCGAATCGACGCGGTGCTGGGTGGCCGGGTGCGAACAGGTCGGTGACGACAGTGACCCGACCCGCCTTCGATGACATCGTCCACGCTCCCAACCGCCTGCAGATTTGCGCGATGCTCGCGCCCGTCGACGCTCTGGATTTCGCGACCGTCCGAGAGGCGCTCGCGGTCAGCGACTCCGTGCTCAGCAAGCACGTCAGGGTGTTGACCGATGCCGGCTACGTGCACACGGCCAAGACTCGCCACGCCTCGCGCAGTCGTACGTGGCTGAGCCTCACCGACACCGGCCGGGCGGCCGTGG
>DATGSB010000397.1:0-2438 GCA_035303045.1 Actinomycetaceae bacterium
CCCATGGCCACGCCGAGCTCGACGGCGATGCGCTCGGCCACGGTGCGTGCGGCGATGCGCCGCGGCTGGGTGTGGCCGATCGTGCCGGTGATGCCGCGGCCCAGCTCGAGGCAGATCTTGGGCAGCTGCGTCGTCTTCCCCGAGCCGGTCTCCCCGGCGACGATGACGACCTGGTTGTCGCGGATCGCCGCGGCGATGTCGGCCCGCCGCTCCGAGACGGGCAGTTCCTCGGGGTAGGTGATCCTCGGCAGCGCGGCCCGGCGGGCCTCGAGCTGCTCCGGCGTCCACGGCCGAAACCCGCCCCGGCGCGGGGGCCGGCGTCGCCGCCCGCGGCGCGCCGCGCCGGAGGGCGCGGGCGAGGAGGCGGGCCGGGGGGTCGTCACGATGCCCTATTGTCACCGATGGTCTGCGCCGCCGTCATGTCGGTCCTGCCGGGGCGCGTATCCCGTGGCGGCGGGGCCGGGCGGCGCTAGGCTGGCGGAGCTACGTGAAGCGACCAAAGGTGCACCATGCGAAAGTTCTCCTTCCTCTTCGGGGTCGGCGTCGGGTACTTCGTCGGCACCCGCGCGGGCCGGCAACAGCTGGAGAAGGTGAAGGCCGCGGGCCGCACCGTGTTGGACGACCCGCGCGTGCAGCCCCACGTGCAACGGGTCGAGGACCGCATCGCGGAGGCCGCGCGCAACCAGGCCGCGGCGATGACCGACAAGATCGCCGACGCCGTCAAGGCCCGCATCACCGGCGAACCGGGCACCGGCGGCTCGACCACCCCGGCCGGCCGGTCGGGCACCGACCGCCCGCAGCGCTGAGCCGCGGCGCAGTTCGGTGACGTCGTCCGCCCCCGGGGGGCGTGCCGGGGAACCCGCGCCCTCGCGCGCCCAGATCCGGCGCTGGCAGCGCTACCTCGCCGACGAACGCGCCGAAGGAGCCATCTACCGCGACCTGGCCAGCCGCCGTAGCGGTGAGGAACGCGAGATCCTCCTCGAGCTGGCCCGGGCGGAGCAGCGCCACGAGGAGCACTGGCGCCGCCTGCTCGGGGACAACCTCGGCCACCCCAAGCGCGCCGCGTTGCGCACCCGGTTCATCGGCTGGCTCGCCCGCCGCTTCGGATCGGTGTTCGTGCTGGCGCTCGTGCAGCGCTCGGAGGCGCGCTCGCAGTATGCGGCCGATTCGGATGCCACCACCCAGATGGCCGCCGATGAGCAGATCCACGAAGAGGTCGTGCGCTCCCTGGCCGCGCGCGGGCGCAACCAGATTTCGGGGATGTTTCGCGCCGGGGTGTTCGGCGCCAACGACGGCCTGGTCTCCAACCTCGCCCTCGTGCTCGGCTTCGGCGCGACCGGCGCCAGCAGCGCGACCGTGCTGTTCGCCGGGCTGGCGGGCCTGTTCGCGGGGGCCCTGTCGATGGCGGCCGGGGAGTACGTGTCGGTGAGCTCCCAACGCGAGCTCGTCGACGCCTCGGAGCCCGACCCGCAGGCCGCGGCGGCGGTGAAGGACCTCGACGTCGACGCCAACGAACTCGCCCTCGTCTACCGGGCACGGGGCATGGCCGCCGCGGAGGCCGACGCCTACGCCGCGCGGGTGCTGGAGGGCTACCAGAGCGAGGCGGCCCCCGAGGGCCGCCGGGCGGACACCATCGGCACGCCGTGGTCGGCCGCCGGATCGAGCTTCGTGTTCTTCGCCTCCGGCGCGCTGCTGCCCGTGCTGCCCTACCTCTTCGGGATGAGCGGCACCCCGGCCGTCCTCACGGCCGGCGGCATCGTCGGCGCGGCGCTGCTCATCACCGGTGGCTTCGTCGGCCTCATGTCGGGTGCCTCGCCGGCCCGCCGCGGGCTGCGGCAGCTGGCGATCGGCTGGGGCGCGGCCGCCGCCACCTACCTGCTGGGATCCCTATTCGGGATCGTCGTCTGAGCGGGTTGCATCTCGAGCAGTCGATACGTGTGCCGGCACGAGCAGCGATATCGTTCCACTGACACCGGGGGTGGTCGCTCATGGACGAATCCGTCACCATCGTTGACCTCCTGGGCACCGACGAAGGTGCCGAGATCGAATTTGAGCCCGAGCGTTTGGGGCTCATCGGGCGCTCGGCCTAGCGGACGCGAAACATCAAGCACTTCGAGCCCCTCGGCGTGCGTTGTCTGAATCCGTGGGACACCACCAGCGCCTCTTGAGAATGACTCATCGTGGGGCACGAGATGCTCACACGGCCGCGCCCCCTCCGAACCGTCGGGTCCAGAGGGGGCACGTCCCGCGACACTGAGGTACTGCTTCGAGGGCTACGGCGCCGGAGGAGGCGGCGGATCGTGCAGATCGCGCCGCTCGACGTATGCGGTGTGGCTCGTGCGGCGGCGCTGGGCCTGCAAGATGAGCACGAGGATGAGCGCCAATACGCCGACGACCATGAGAATGTAGCCAATGATTTGGATGTTAAAGACCTCCCA
>DATGSB010000398.1:0-2754 GCA_035303045.1 Actinomycetaceae bacterium
GCGCATGCCCGAGGCCTTCCACGACGCCCTCGACGCGGAGTTCGCCTTCGCCAGCCCCCGCGAACACGGCCACGACACCGTCAACACCATCCGCGCCATGCGCGACGGCAAGGTGCGGTTCTTCATGGCGCTGGGGGGCAACTTCCTCAAGGCCACCCCCGACTCCGAGGTCACCGAGGCCGCGCTGCGCGCCTGCGAGATGACGGTGCAGATCTCCACGAAGCTCAACCACTCCCACCTCGCGGCGGGTGGCACGGCGATCATCCTGCCCACCCTGGGTCGCTCCGACATCGACGTGCAGGCCACGGGCCCGCAACGGGTGACCGTGGAGGACTCCATGTCCATGGTGCACGCCTCCGCGGGCCACCTCACCCCGCCGCGGGGCGACATCCGCTCCGAAGTCGCCATCGTCGCCGGGCTCGCCCGAGAGCTGCTCAGCGACGACGCCGGCAAGCCGCTACCGGGCACCCCCCGGATCGACTGGTCGGCGATGGTGACGGACTACAGCAGGATCCGCCGTCACATCGAACGCGTCGTCCCCGGCTTCGAGCGCTTCGAGGAGCGCATCGACGCCCCCGGCGGCTTCCGCCTGCCGCACCGGCCGCACGAGCGTCGGGAGTTCGACACACCGAGCGGGCGCGCGCACTTCACCGTCAACGAGCTGTGGTGGCAAGACGTGCCCGAGGGGCGCCTGCTGCTGCAGACGATCCGCTCCCACGACCAGTACAACACCACCGTCTACGGCCCCGACGACCGCTACCGAGGCATCACCGGCGGGCGCCGGGTGGTGCTGGTCAACCCCGAGGACATCGCCCGGCTAGGCTTCGCCGAGGGCGACATCGTCGATCTCGTCTCGGAGTTCTCCGACGGCGTCGAGCGACGCGCGCCCTCGTTCCGGGTGGTCGCCTACGACACGGCGCGCCAGTGCGCGGCGGCCTACTTCCCCGAGACGAACGTGCTGGTGCCGTTGGACTCCACCGCGAAGGAGTCCAATACGCCCACGAGCAAGTCGGTGATCATCCGCCTGGAACCCGCCACCGCCTAAGCGTCACTGCGGCTGCTCCCGCCACCAGGCGAGCAGCGCCTCCCGGGCGGCGTCTTCGCCGACGGGGCCGTGTTCCATCCGTTGCTCCAGCAGGAACTTGTAGGCCCGTCCCACGACCGGGCCCGGCGGGATGTCGAGGATCGCCATGATCTGTTCGCCGTCGAGCTCGGGGCGGATCTTGGCGAGTTCCTCGGCCTCGGCCAGTGCCGCGATGCGCTCCTCGAGATCGTCGTAGGCGGCGGCCAGCCGCATCGCCTTGCGCCGGTTGCGGGTCGTGCAGTCGGCGCGCGTGAGGCGGTGCAGGCGCTCGAGCAGGTGGCCGGCGTCGGTGACGTAGCGGCGCACCGCCGAATCCGTCCACTTGGCGTCGCCGTAGCCGTGGAAACGCAGGTGCAGTTCGACGAGGCGGGCGACGTCGCGGATCGTGGCCTTGTCGAAGCGCAGCGCCTTGAGCCGCTTGGTGGTCATGCGCGCCCCCACCACCTCGTGGTGGTGGAAGCTGACGCCGCCGCCGGGTTCGAAGCGGCGCGTGGCCGGCTTGCCGATGTCGTGCAGGATCGCGGCGAGCCGCAGGACGAGGTCGGGGCGGGGCACCGGGCCGTCGGCGTCGGTTTCCAGGGCGATCGCCTGGTCGAGGACGACGAGGGAGTGTTCGTAGACGTCCTTGTGCCGGCCGTGCTCATCGACCGTCGCCTGCAGCTCGGCCAGCTCGGGCAACACGACGTCGGCCACGCCCGTGTACACCATGAGTTCCAGGCCGCGGCGCGGGGCGGGGGACAGGATGAGGCGTTCGAGCTCGGTGCGCACGCGCTCGGCGGACACGATCTCCAGCCGGTGGGCCATCGCGCTCATCGCGGCCATGACATCCGCGTCGACGTCGAAGCCGAGCTGGGCGCTGAACCGGGCCGCACGCATGATGCGCAGCGGGTCGTCGTCGAACGATTGGGTGGCCGTCACCGGCGTGCGCAACGTGCCCTCGTCGAGGTCCTCGATCCCGCCGAAGGGGTCGACGAACGTCATCTCGGGCAGGCGCAGCGCCATCGCGTTCACGGTGAAGTCGCGCCGCGACAGATCGCCGTCGAGTGAGTCCCCGTAGGCGACCTGGGGCTTGCGGGAGTCGAGGTCGTAGCTCTCGCTGCGATAGGTGGTGACCTCCACGATCGTCTCGCCCTTGCGGGCGCCGATGGTGCCGAAGTCACGCCCGATGTCCCAGTGGGCATCGCCCCACGCCGCGAGCAGGGCGAGGGTGTCGTCCGGGCGTGCGGAGGTGGCGAAGTCGAGGTCGTGGGTGTCGTGACCCAGCAGCGCATCGCGCACCGGGCCGCCGACGAGGGCGAGCTCGAAGCCGGCGTCAGCGAACACCTGGCCGAGCTCGGCGACCTCGCGGGGCAGACTGGCGATCGCGGCCAGCGCGTTGCGCGCGAGCGTTTCGGGCAGCGTGGTGGCCTTCGCGTCCGCCCGGCGCGGGTTCGCCGCATCGGCCGCGGAGGAGTGAGAAGTTGCGGGTGTCATCGCACTCCAGCCTGCCACGTCCGCCCGTGGCCGGGCACCCGCGCCCAGCTTCCGGGGTGCTGCTGGCGCCAAGGCCGCCCGCACTTGATTATGGTGCTGTTATGTCCGCAACCGTCCCGCCTCGTCGCTGGGTGCCCGCGCCGCCCCCGCGGCCGCTCACCACGGTCGCGCGCCGCGTGCTGCCGGTGGTGGATGAG
>DATGSB010000399.1:0-2825 GCA_035303045.1 Actinomycetaceae bacterium
GTCGTCGCCGGTTTGGGCGACGGTGTCGGCGAGCTCAATGATCCGCAACTGGGCGTCGCTGAGCTGATCCTCCACCGAGTGGAGCGCATTCTGCGTGGTGTCGAGCTCCGCTCGGGTCGTCGCCAATTCAAGGCCGAGCTCATGGGCGGTGGCGTCGAGATCGGTCGCGTGCTCGTGCCAGGATCGGGCCAGTACAAGAACGTAGACGGCGCATGCGAGGGTGACCACGAGGAGAAGTGCGAGAATAATGATGGGGGCGCGACGGCGGCGCGACGGCGCTGGCGCTGCCTCCGGTTCGGGAGAGGATGTCAGCGGGTCGTCCGCTTGAGGTGAGGGATGTGCATCACGCCCCTGCCCAGAGATGTGCATGCGTGGTAGTATTCCAGACTGACTGGCCGGAGCCGACGCTCCGGCGTGCAAGCGGAGTTCCTCCCACCTCGTCTCACCCGACCAATCTACGGATTGGCAACAGAGGCCGGGTTCGGTCTATGACGGGCAACCGTCGGGCGGTGTTGAACCGCGGCAGACCATCAGGGCCTTCGTGCGCACCGGCGAACGAAGGCCTTCTTCGTTTGCCGCCGACCACCACGACGAAGGAGCAGCCCATCAGCGAGCCCCGCATCAACGACCGCATCCGAGTTCCCGAAGTCCGCCTGGTTGGACCGAGCGGGGAACAGGTGGGTGTGGTGCGCGTCGAAGACGCACTTCGACTTGCCCAGGAGGCCGGTCTCGACCTTGTGGAGGTCGCCCCGGATGCCAAGCCGCCCGTGTGCCGCCTCATGGATTACGGCAAGTACAAGTACGAATCCGCCATGAAGGCACGCGATGCGCGTCGCAAGCAGGCAAACACCGTCCTGAAAGAGATTCGGTTCCGACTGAAGATCGACCCGCACGACTATGCGACCAAGAAGGGTCACGTCGAGCGGTTCCTCAAGGGCGGGGACAAGGTCAAGGTCATGATCATGTTCCGCGGGCGGGAACAGTCGCGCCCCGAGATGGGCATGAGGCTGCTGCAGCGGTTGGCCGATGAAGTCAGCGAGCTCGGCTTCGTCGAGAGCGCCCCGCGGTTGGACGGCCGCAACATGACGATGGTGATCGGACCACATCGCAAGAAGTCCGAAGCGCGCAGCGAGCAGCGCCGCGCGCGGGAACGCAAGGCTCAGGAAGCAAGCGAAGCTCAGCAAGAGGCGTAGCACCAGTACGCCGCCCACGCCGGCAACCGCCGGCAGACCATCCGTGCCCAGGCACGGCGCAAGATGAGGAAGACGATGCCGAAGAACAAGACGCACTCCGGTGCGAAGAAGCGCTTCAAGGTCACCGGGAGCGGGAAGGTCATGCGCGAGCAGGCCAACCGTCGGCACCTGTTCGAGGGAAAGCCGAGTAAGCGCACACGTCGCCTCGCGTTGGACGTTCCCGTTTCCGACGCCGACGTGAAGAACGTCAAGAAGATGCTCGGCAAGTAGCCCGACCGAACCAAAGGAGAACGACGTGGCACGCGTCAAACGGGCCGTTAACGCCCACAAGAAGCGCCGCAGCACCCTCGAGCAGGCCCGCGGATATCGCGGCCAGCGGTCGAGGCTGTACCGCAAGGCGAAGGAACAGGTCACGCACTCGATGACCTACAACTACCGGGATCGCAAGGCCCGCAAGGGCGATTTCCGCAAGTTGTGGATCCAGCGCATCAATGCTGCTGTTCGCGCCGAAGGAATGACCTACAACCGGTTCATCCAAGGCCTCAAGGCCGCCGAGGTCGAGGTGGACCGCCGCATGCTCGCCGAGCTGGCGGTCTCCGACCCGGGAGCGTTCGCCAAGCTCGTGGAGATTGCTCGGGCCAACCTGCCTGAGGACGTCAACGCCCCCGCAGCCTGACGAACGTGACCGAACGCCCGGCACTGTTGACCAACCCCCGATCCGATCGGGTGCGGATGGTTCGACGGTTGGCCGGGCGTTCGGCACGCCGGCGCCACCGGCAGTTCCTCATCGAGGGCCCGCAGGCGGTGCGCGAGGCCCTGGCCCACATCCCGGACCAGCTGCGCGACGTCTACCTCACCCACGAAGCAGACCGCCGCCACCCGGAGCTGGCGGCCCGGGCGTCGGGCATCGCTGGCCGGTTGCACCACGCCAGCCCGGAGGTGCTCGAAGCGATGAGCGGGGACGCCCAGGGCGTTATCGCAGTCGCCCGCTTCCCGGATGCACCGCCGCGCCTCACCGATCTTCTTGGCACTGGCCTCGTGCTCGTGCTCGCCGAGGCAAGCGACCCCGGCAACCTCGGCACCCTCATCCGCACCGCCGATGCCGCGGGGGCCGGCGGCGTCATCACCGGGCAGGGCAGCGTCGAGGTCTACAACCCCAAGGTCGTGCGCGCCACGGCCGGCTCTCTCTTCCATCTGCCGATACTCCCCGACGCGGCGCTGCCCGAGGCGTTGGCGGAGCTGCGCGGGCATGGCTGGCAACTCCTCGCGGCCGACGGCGCGGGGGAGTGGAGCCTGCCGGAGCTCAGCGGTGACGGGGCCCCCGATCTCACCAAACCCACCGCGTGGCTCTTGGGCAACGAGGCTCGCGGGCTCAGCGCCCATCAGCTCGGCTGGGCCGATGCGGTCGTTCGGGTCCCGATCTACGGCGCGGCGGAGTCCCTCAACGTCGCCACCGCTGCGGCCGTGTGCCTCTACGCCAGCGCCTCGGCTCAGCGAGAAGCCCGCGCCTAGCCGCCCTGCTGGACGTAGCTGACGAGCTGATCGCGCTCGTGCTGCAGCTGGTCGAGACGCTGCTTGACGACGTCTCCGATGCTGACAATCCCGGCCAGCTGACCGTCCGCGACGACGGGC
>DATGSB010000400.1:0-2034 GCA_035303045.1 Actinomycetaceae bacterium
CCAGGTGGTCGTGGCCCAGCTGGCCGCGGCTCGTCAGGGCAGCCACTCCACCAAGACGCGTGGCGAGGTCCGCGGCGGTGGCCGCAAGCCGTTCCGCCAGAAGGGGACCGGCCGTGCCCGCCAGGGATCGTCGCGTGCCCCCGCTTACACGGGCGGCGGCACGGTCCACGGACCCAAGCCCCGGGACTATTCGCAGCGCACGCCCAAGAAAATGAAGGCCGCCGCACTGCGGGGCGCCCTGTCCGACCGGGCGGGTAATGACCGGATCCACGTGGTCACCGAGTTCGTCGAAGGGCAGAAGCCGTCGACGGCCGGGGTCCGGGATTTTCTGGGCACACTGTCGGACCGCAGGAAGTTCCTGATCGTGGTCGGGCGTGAGGATCTCGCCGCCTGGCGCTCCGTCGCCAACCTCGACCACGTCCACCCGATCGCTCCGGATCAGCTCAACACGTACGACGTTCTCTATGCCGAAGACGTCGTGTTCACCGTCGAGGCCCTGGACGCGTTCGTCACGCAGGCGCTCAAGCGTGTCGCCGGCGCCGAGACCGAAGCAGCGAAGGAGGCCGACAAGTGAGCACCGTCGCCGATCCGCGGGACGTGATCCTCGCCCCCGTCGTCTCGGAGAAGGCCTACGGCCTCCTCGAGCAGGGCGTCTACACGTTCCTGGTGGCGCCGGACGCCAACAAGACGCAGATCAAGATCGCCATCCAGGAGATCTTCGGCGTCACCGTGGAGTCCGTCAACACCGCCAACCGTCAGGGCAAGCGTAAGCGCACGCGCACCGGCTTCGGCCGGCGCAAGAACACCAAGCGTGCCATCGTGACCCTCGCGGCCGACAGCAAGCCCATCGAGATCCCGGGTCTGACCGCCTGAGGGCGGGAAGAGTTAAGGACGAGAGAACCTCATGGCTATCCGTAAGTACAAGCCCACGACACCGGGTCGTCGCGGCTCGAGCGTCTCGGACTTCGCCGAGATCACGCGCTCGACACCAGAGAAGTCGCTGCTGCGCCCGCTGCACAAGACCGGCGGTCGTAACGGCCACGGCCGCATCACCACCCGCCACAAGGGCGGTGGACACAAGCGCCAGTACCGGGTGATCGACTTCCGTCGCAATGACAAGGACGGCGTGCTCGCCACGGTCGCGCACATCGAGTACGACCCCAACCGCACCGCCCACATCGCGCTGCTGCACTATGCCGACGGCGAGAAGCGGTACATCCTCGCCCCGCGCGCGCTCAAGCAGGGGATGAAGGTGGAGTCGGGCCCGAACGCCGACATCAAGACCGGCAACAACCTGCCCCTGCGCAACATCCCCGCAGGCACAGTCGTGCACGCGGTCGAGTTGCGCCCGGGCGGCGGCGCCAAGATGGCCCGTGCGGCCGGCGCCGGGATCCAGCTGCTCGGCAAGGAAGGGGCCTACGCCTCGTTGCGTATGCCCTCGGGGGAGATCCGTCGCGTCGATGTGCGCTGCCGCGCCACGATCGGCGAGGTCGGTAACGCCGAGCAGGTCAACATCAGCTGGGGTAAGGCCGGCCGCATGCGGTGGAAGGGCGTCCGCCCGTCCGTCCGTGGTGTGGTCATGAACCCCGTGGACCACCCGCACGGTGGTGGCGAGGGTAAGACGTCCGGTGGACGTCACCCCGTGAGCCCGTGGGGCCAGCTCGAGGGCCGGACCCGTAAACCCAACAAGGCGAGCGACAGCCTCATCGTGCGTCGCCGTCGCACCGGTAAGAAGCGCTAAGGAGGGAAACTAGGATGCCTCGTAGTCTCAAGAAGGGTCCGTTCGTCGACGAACACCTCCTCGCGAAGGTGGACGCGCAGAACGACAAGGGCACCCATCAGGTCATCAAGACCTGGTCGCGTCGCTCGACGATCCTGCCCGATTTCATCGGCCACACGTTCGCCGTCCACGACGGCCGCAAGCATGTGCCCGTGTTCGTGTCCGACTCGATGGTGGGTCACAAGCTCGGCGAGTTCGCGCCGACTCGCATGTTCAGGGGTCACATCAAGGACGACCGGAAGAGTAAGCGCCGA
>DATGSB010000401.1:0-10415 GCA_035303045.1 Actinomycetaceae bacterium
AGGGAGCACAGATGGCCAAGAAACAGCCCGCGATGTCGCCTCCGACATCCCCGTCGGCGACGTGCTCGACCGCGCGACCGGCCCGCGCCGTGCCGAAGTGGACGAGCTGGTGGAACTGCATCGCGAGGTGAGCGGCGAGGAGTGAGCTGCTCGAAAACACGGCCGCCGACACCCGCGCCCGCTGGGAGCCATGATTCGCTAGCCCGCGTCGAGCGGAAGCAGCAGCCGGCGCAGCAGGTCGCGAAGGCGCACCCGTTCGGCGGCATCGAGCTGCTCCAACAGCACCTCCTCGGTGCGCAGCAGGTCCGCCATCGCGGCGTCCACCCGCTGCTTCCCCCGGGCGGTGAGCCGCACGAACACGACCCGCCGATCCGTAGTGCCGGCCGCGCGCACGACGAGGCCGTGGGAGACCATCCGGTCGATCCGGTTCGTCATCGTTCCCGAGCTCACGAGCGTC
Organism: Actinomycetaceae bacterium; assembly: GCA_035303045.1. Classification (GTDB taxonomy): domain Bacteria; phylum Actinomycetota; class Actinomycetes; order Actinomycetales; family Actinomycetaceae; genus DATGSB01. Next base: position 458 of record DATGSB010000401.1, read on the forward strand.
TCGGTCATGAGCCGCCCCGGGGTGAGCTTGTAGGGGGCGCCGCTGCGGCGCAGGGCGGAGAGCACGTCGAACTCCCACAGCTCGAGCTCGTGGGCCGCGAACGTGCGCCGGCGGGCAAGGTCGAGGTGCCGGGCGAGGCGGGTGACACGGGAGAACACGTGCAACGGGTCGGCCACGAGGTCGGGCCGCTCGCGCTGCCACGCCGAGACGATGCGATCCACCTCGTCGCGCTCAGCGTCGTGTTCGGCCATTCCCCGAGATTACTCGACGCCGAGAGAACTCAGCCGCGCAGCGCCTCCCGCAAGCGCATGCGCCCGCCGGTGTGCAGCACCCCGCGGCGGTAGACCCGCGCGGCGATCCACGTGAGCAGGGGCACCGTCAGCAGCGCAATGCCCATGGCCAGCAGCATCTCCCAGATCGTGACGGCGTCGTACACGCTGCGCATCGGCATCATGAACGGCGAGAACACCGGGATCTGGGACAGCACCCGCACGGCCGGCCCGTCGGGATTGGACGAGACCATGAACATCGACAGGTAGAACGGCACGAACAGCAGGAACATCAGCGGCGTCGTCACCGACCCGATCTCCTCCTGCCGGGAGATGAGGGCGGCGAACCCGCCGAAAAGCAGCGAGAAGACGGCGAAGCCCAGCAGGAACCACAGGAGGGTGACGACCAGCGCGCTGCTCAGGCTGATGTCGAAGCCGCTCAACAGGCCGGTCGCGGCCAGCGTGCCGATGGCCGCGCCGCTGAGCACGAGGATCTGCCCCAGTCCCACGATCCCGATCCCGAGGATCTTTCCCGCGAGCAGCTGGCTCGGTCGGATCGTGGCCAACAGGAGTTCGACCACCCGCGACGTCTTCTCCTCCACCACCCCCATAGCGATGAGGGAGCCCGTGCCGATGAGCGCGAACAGCAGCAGCGAGATCGTCGAGACCGCCACGAGGTAGGTCGGGCCGAACTGCCGCCCCTCGTCCTCATCCAGGGTGGTGACCACCGGCACGGCACCTGCCACTGCCTCACCGACCTGCGCGGCGTCCCCGCCCAAACCGCTGACGTAGTGGGCGATGACGTGCTGCTGCACGGCCTCCGTGACGAAGCCGATCAGCCCGCTGTCGGTGACGGAGTTGAGCAGCAGCACCGGTTGCTGCGGGTCGCCGCTGAGGAACGCATCGAGCTCATCGGCTGCCAGTGCCTCCCGCGCCGCCGCTTCCGGCATCGTGCGCAGCTCCAACTCGGTGCCCGACCGGGCCGCGGTGGCCTCGAGCTCCGCGCTGAGCGCGCTGGCCGACTCGTCGGTGGCGATGGCCATCGTAGGGCCCTCGGAGTCGCGGTCGATGAAATAGGCGGCGAGAAAGCCACCCGCGATGATCAGCGCGACCATGATCCCCAGCGAGATGAGGTTCGACTTCGCCAGAAACCTCGTCCTGATCTCTCGCTTCGCCACCAGCCAGACGGCGGACCAGGAGCCGGTGCCCGCGTCGCCGGAGGCGTGCGCATCGGTGGGGGCGGGGCCGGTCATGCTGCATCCTCTCGGGAGTGCGGGCTATCTGTGACGACGTGGCGGAAGAGCTCGGCCAGCGGGGTGACAACCGGCGCAAAGGTGCGCAGCGTGCCCGCCGCAACCGCTGCGCGCAGCACGGGCTGTTCGGCGTCGGCGCCATCATGGGGGAGTTCCACCACGCTGCGGCGCCCGTCGCTGCTCACCACCCGAACCCCGGGCACATCGGCGAGCCAGCCCGGACGGGCATCGTCGACGATGACCTCCCATCTGGGTTTCCCGCTGCTGGCACGCAGCTCGGCCTGCGTGCCGCTGGCGACCATGCGCCCGTTTCGGATGATGCCCACGCGGTCACACAGCTGCTCGACGAGTTCGAGCTGGTGGGAGGAGAAGATCACCGGCACGCCCGCGCTCGCGCGCTCACGCAACACCGAACTCATGATGTCAACGGCGACGGGGTCGAGGCCGGAGAAGGGCTCGTCGAGCACGAGGATGTCCGGTGAGTGCACGAGCGCGGCGGCAAGCTGCACCCGCTGTTGGTTGCCCAGCGACAGCTGCTGCACCTCGGTGTTGCGCCGTTCCGCGACGCCGAGTCGCTGTGTCCACTCGTCGGTCGCCTCCGCGGCGGCCGAGGCCGAGAGCCCGTGCAGCCTCGCGAGGTAGCTGAGCTGGTCGGCGACCTTCATCTTCGGGTAGAGCCCACGCTCCTCGGGCATGTAGCCGATGCGCCGACGCATGGCCAAGCTCAACGGCACCCCCCGCCACCGCACCTCGCCGCTGTCGGCGGCCAGCACGCCGAGCGCGATGCGCATGGCGGTGGTCTTGCCCGCCCCGTTGGAGCCGACGAAACCGAAGATCTCGCCTTCGCGAACGGAGAAGCTCAGGCCGTCCAGCGCACGCACGTCTCCGTAGGATTTTGTCAGCGAGTCGAGTTCGAGGGAGGCCATGCTGCTCCTGCACCGTATGGGCGAATCGGTCCGGGACGCGACGACGACCGCGTGCCTCGCCCCCGCCCCGGCCCGCGCACGGGCGGGCGGGGCGCAGGCGACGATACTCCATCCGCTGGCGGAAGGAGCTTAGGGACTCTTCCTGAGATCCGACGCCGTGGACGGGGTCAGCCGCGGGTGCTGCTCCAAGCCGGCGAGCCCGTTCCACGCGAGATTGACGAGGTGGGCGGCGACGACCTCGCGGTTCGGCTCCCTCGCCTCGAGCCACCACTGGCCGGTGAGCGCGATCATGCCGACGAGCATCTGGGCATACATCGGGGCGGTGTCGGTGGAAAAGCCGCGCCGCCGGAATTGCGCCGCGAGCAAGTGCTCGACCTGGGTGGCGACGTCCCCGATGAGGGAGGAGAACGTCCCCGTGGCCTGCGCCACGGGCGAATCGCGCACGAGGATGCGGAACCCATCAGTCTCGGAGTCGATGTAGTCCAGCAACGCCAGCGCGGTGCGTTCGACGACCCGTTTGGGGTGGCCGCCCGCGCTGAGCGAGTCGCTGAGCATCGACAGCAAGCGCTGCACCTCACGGTCGACGATGACCGCGTAGATCCCTTCCTTCCCCTTGAAATGCTCGTAGACGACGGGTTTGGAGACTTCCGCACGGGAGGCGATCTCCTCGACGCTCGTGCCCTCGAAGCCCTTCTGCGCGAAGAGGCCCCGGGCAACGGTGATGAGCTGCTCGCGACGTTGCGTCGCGCTCATCCGGGCGCGGGGGGCGCGGGGCCGAGGAGTGGTCACCCCTCCATCATGCCGCCTCGACGGCAGGGCTGCGGGAAGCCTCTCGGAGTGAGCCGATGTGAATCCGGCGGCCCGGGCCTGGCACACTATGGGGGCGGCCATGCCGGTCCGCCCTGGTGTAACGGCAGCACGCAGGCCTTTGGTGCCTTGAGGTCCGGGTTCGAATCCTGGGGGCGGAGCATGCGGAGTGTGGAAGGCTTGAGCGGGTTAGAGTGACCGAGGACGAGGCCGGTAGCGATCCGGCCAGCACACGGAGCAGGAGCCGGAAGCCGTGAACGCTCAACCAGCCGCCGTCATCATTCTTGCCGCCGGGGAAGGCACCCGGATGAAATCTCGGGTACCCAAGGTGCTCCATCCCCTCGGCGGGCGCACCCTGCTGGGGCACGTGGTGGCCACGGCCGACGAGCTGAAGGCTCGTCAGACCGCGATCGTCGTGCGCCACGCCCGCGACGAGGTGGCCGGCCACGCGCAGGAGCTCATGCCCGACATCGTGGTGGCCGACCAGGACGAGATCCCCGGCACCGGCCGCGCCGTCGCCTGCGGCCTCGCCGCGCTCGACGACGCAGCCGAGGGCGGCCACATCTCCGGGCCCGTCGTCGTCACGGCCGGCGACGTGCCGCTTCTCGACGCCGCAACGCTCGGCGACCTGCTCGCTGCCCACACCCGCGACGGCAACGCGGTCACCCTGCTCAGCGCTCACCTGGCCGACCCTCACGGGTACGGCAGGGTCGTGCGCGACGGCACCGGAGGCGTGGTCGGCATCGTGGAGGACAAGGACGCCTCACCAGCGCAACGGGCGATCACGGAGATCAACGCCTCGGTCTACGTGTTCGACGCCGCCGTGCTGCGCGATGCGCTGCAGCGCATCGGAAGCGACAACGCCCAAGGCGAGGTGTACCTCACCGACGTCGTCGCGCTCGCCCACAGCGAGGGGCGGGCCGTGGCCGGCATCGCGGTCGACGACGAATGGCTCGTCACGGGCGTGAACAATCGTGTGCAGCTCGCCGAGCTCGGGGCCGAACTCAACCGTCGGATCCTCACCCGTTGGATGCTCGAGGGCGTGAGCATCGTCGACCCCGGCAGCACGTGGATCGACGTCGACGTCGAGCTCGCCACCGACGTCACCATCCTGCCCGGCACCCACCTCGCGGGCCGCACCCGCGTGGCCAGCGGCGCGACGATCGGGCCCGATACGACACTGACCAACGTCGATGTCGGCGAGGACGCCCGGGTCGTGCGGACCCACGGCTCCGACTCACGCATCGGGTCCCGCGCCGACGTCGGTCCCTTCGCTTACCTGCGCCCCGGTGCGGTCCTTGGTGAGGCGGGCAAGATCGGCACGTTCGTCGAGGTGAAGAACTCCGTGATCGGCAAGGGATCGAAGGTGCCCCACTTGTCGTACGTGGGTGACGGCGAGATCGGTGAGGGAACCAACATCGGGGCCGGCACCATCTTCGTCAACTACGACGGAACGAAGAAGCAGCGCACGACCGTGGGGGACCATGCCCGCACCGGGTCGGACAACATGTTCGTCGCCCCCGTCACGATCGGTGACGGCGCCTACACCGGAGCCGGGACGGTCGTGCGCCGCGACGTCCCCCCGGGGGCGCTGGCGGTGAATGTCGCCCCCCAGCGCAACATCGAGCGCTGGGTGCTGCACCGCCGTCCGGGTTCGGCGGCGGCCTCCGCGGCCGCCGAGGCGCTGGGCGACGACGAGGACACAGCTGGGGAATCGCACGACGATCCCGCTCGGCCGAGCGGGACGGACACCAACAGAGGCGGGAGAACGACCACGCGATGACAGGCATCACGACAAGCGGGGAGAAGCGGCTGGTGCTCGTGTCGGGCCGCGCGCACCACACGCTGGCCGAATCGGTGGCCGAGGAGCTGGGCTCGGACCTCGTCCCCACCCAGGCATACGACTTCGCCAACGGCGAGATCTACGTTCGGTTCGAGGAGAGCGTGCGCGGGTCGGATGCCTTCGTCCTGCAATCCCACACCACCCCCATCAACAAGTGGCTCATGGAGCAGCTCATCATGGTCGACGCGCTCAAACGCGCCTCGGCCAAGCGGATCTCTGTCATCGCGCCGTTCTACCCGTACGCCCGGCAGGACAAGAAGCACAAGGGACGCGAACCGATCTCGGCGCGACTGATCGCCGACATGTTCAAGACGGCGGGGGCGGATCGGCTCATGTCGGTCGACCTCCACGCCGCCCAAACGCAAGGCTTCTTCGACGGCCCCGTCGACCACCTCTGGGCGATGCCGATCCTCACCGACTACGTGCGCAGCCGGGTGGACGGCTCGAACATCGCCGTCGTGTCCCCCGACGCGGGACGCATCCGCGTGGCCGAGCAATGGGCCGCGAAGCTGGGTGGCTGCCCGCTGGCGTTCGTTCACAAGACGCGCGACGTCTCCCAGCCCAACCTCGCCGTGGCCAACCGGGTGGTGGGCGAGGTCGAGGGGCGTACGTGCATCCTCGTCGACGACCTCATCGACACGGGCGGCACGATCGCCGAGGCTGTCAAGGTGCTGCTCCACGCCGGTGCCAACGACGTCATCGTCGCCGCCACCCACGGCGTGCTGTCCGACCCGGCGGCTCGACGGCTCTCGGCGTGCGGGGCTCGGGAGATCGTTGTCACCGACACTTTGCCCATCGGCGGTGAGAAGGTCTTCCCGCAGCTCACCGTGCTGCCCATCGCCCCGCTGCTGGCGCGTGCGATCCGGGCGGTGTTCGATGACGGCTCGGTCACCAGTCTCTTCGACGGCAACTCCTGAACCACGCCGAGCAGTTGTGCGGCCCGGAGGAATAGGAGACAGACCACACTGCCGCGGCCACCGCCGGGCTGGGTGAGGCTGGGGGCCGTCAGGTAAGATCTTTGGGTTGCCTCGGCGAGGGAGGCCGGCCAGCCGGCCCCGTGATCGACGCGGTGGAGCCATGTGGCGCCCTTCCGTGCCGTGGCCTCCGCCGCCGTTGTTTCGCAGACATTTGGAGTTCCCGTGGCCGACGAAGCCAAGCTCATCGCACAGATCCGCACCGAGTTCGGCAAGGGCGCCGCCCGCCGCACTCGCCGCGCCAACCTCATTCCGGCCGTGCTCTACGGCCACGGCGGGGAAACCCAGCACATCTCGCTGCCGTCCCACGACACCTTCCTGGCGCTCAAGGACAACGTCAACGCGCTGCTCATCCTCGAGATCGACGGCGAGGATCAGATGGCGCTCGCCAAGGACATCCAGCGCGACCCCGTGCGCCGTACGATGGAGCACCTCGACCTCGTCGCTGTGCGCGCGGGCGAGAAGGTGACCGTGGAGGTCCCCGTGATCATCGTGGGCGAGTCCGCCCCCGACACGATCCACCAGGTGGAGCTGCAGCAGCTGTCGGTCACCGTGCCGGCCACCAACATCCCCGAGACGATCGAGGTCTCCATCGAGGGCCTCGAAGACGGCGCCGTCTTGCGGGTGGGCGACGTCGAGGCTCCCGAAGGGGCCACCATCGAAGACGACCCGGAGTACGCGGTTGTCACCATCTTCGTGCCGCGCGTGTCGGAATCGGATCTCGAGACCGAAGCTGCGGAGGCCGAGGGCGAGGCTGCGGCCGAGGAGTCCGAGAGCGGGGAGTCCGCCGACGAGTGATCGCGCCGCGGTGCCCGGTAGCCGGGCACCGCGCGCCACGGCGGGGGCATCATGACGAACTGGCTCATCGTGGGCCTGGGCAACCCGGGGCCGAGGTACGCCGGGAATCGCCACAATGTCGGCCAGATGGTCGTGGCGGAACTCGCCCAGGAACTCGGCGCGCCGCTGCGTAGCCACAAAGCCTCAGCCCACGTCGCCGAGGCGCGGCTGGGCACGGGGCCGGGAGGCGCGCCGGGGCCCAAGGTCACCCTCGCGGTGCCCGCCAGCTACATGAACCTCAGCGGCCGGCCGGTGGCCGCGCTTCTGCAGTTCTACGGGCTCACCCCCGCCGACCTCCTCGTCGTCCACGACGAACTCGACCTGCCGCCGGGCACGCTGCGCCTCAAGCAGGGCGGCGGCGAAGGAGGCCACAACGGTTTACGGTCGATCTCCCAGGCGCTGGGCACCCGGGACTACGTGCGGCTGCGGGTGGGCATCGGGCGGCCACCGGGCCGCCAGGACGCGGCCGACTACGTCTTACGGGATTTTGCCCCCGCCGAACGGCCGGACCTCTTCGTGACGCTGGCGGAGGCCGGCGAAGCCATCGGCGATGTCGTGCACCACGGGCTTGCCACCGCCCAGCAGCGGTGGCACAGCCGCACCAGTTCGTGACCCGAAAGGGCTCAACCGAAGGACCCATGCGACTCACCGGACTCATCCCCGAGCTTCTTGACGACGCAGCCCTGGCATCCGCGGTCCGTTCCGCTGCCAACGGGCGGAGCGAGCGCACCCTCAGCATCCCCCTGGGGGCCCGCGCGCCGCTCATCGCCGCCATGCTCGGCGCGGACGGCGCGGACGGAGCGGACGGCGGCGACGACGACGCGGGCGGCGCCGACCGGCTTCTCGTCGTCGTCACCGCCACGGGCCGCGAAGCCGATGAAACGGCCCTCGCCCTGCGCCACTTCCTCAACGAGGACGAGGTGGCGGTGCTGCCGGCCTGGGAAACCCTGCCCCACGAGCGGCTCTCCCCGCGCAGCGACACGGTCGCACGGCGCATCGCGGTGTTCCGGCGCCTGGCCCACCCCGATCCCGCCCAGGGTCGCAGCGGACGCATCCGGGTGCTCGTCATGCCCGTGCGCTCCCTGTTGCAACCCGTGGTCGCCGGTCTCGGTGATCTGGAACCGGTCGCGCTGCGCGTCGGCGACGAGCGGCCGATGGAGGACGTCGTCGCCGCGCTGCAGGCGGCGGCCTACACCCGCGTCGACATGGTGGGCGGGCGCGGGGAGTTCGCGGTGCGCGGCGGCATCCTTGACGTCTTCGCCCCCACCGATGCCCACCCCACTCGCATCGAGTTCTGGGGCGACGAGGTCGACGAGATCCGACCGTTCGCCGTCGCCGACCAGCGCAGTATCGACGGTGAGACCACGGAGCTGTGGGCGCCTCCCGCCCGGGAGCTGCTGCTCGACGACGCCGTGCGCCGACGCTCGGCCGAGCTCATCGCCGAGCTGCCGGGGGCGGCGGAGATGCTCGAGAAGATGAGCCAGGGCATCGCGGTGGAGGGCATGGAGTCCCTCGCTCCGCTGCTCGTGGAGGACATGGTGCCGGTGGCCGGCCTCCTGCCGCCGGGGGCGTTGGTGATGCTGTCCGAACCGGAACGTATCCGCCGCCGCGCCCACGACCTCGTGGCCACCACCGAGGAGTTTCTCGCCGCGGCGTGGACGGCGGCGGCCTCCGGCGGATCGACGCCGCTCGACCTCTCCGCGGCCTCCTTCGCGACCCTTCCCGACACCCGCGAGCTCGCACGATCACGCGGACTCGGCTGGTGGGCCCTGACGAGCCTGTCCGGCGACGCCCCCACGGTCGCCGCCCGGGATGTCGTGCCCTACCGCGGCGACATCCCCAAGGCGCTGGCCGAGCTGCGCGAACTCAGTGCCGCCGGCTGGCGGCTGGTCATCACCACCGCTGGCCACGGCTCCGCGCGACGCATGGTCGAACAGCTGGCGGAGGCCGACGTTCCCGCCCGGCTCGTCGATGACGTCGAGGCCACGCCGCCGGCGGGAGTTGTCGTCGTGACGACCGCGCAGGTGCCGCGCGGCTTCGTCGCCGCGGATCTCAAACTCGCCCTCGTCACCGAAAGCGACATCACCGGCCGCGCCGGCGCCACCACCCGCGACATGCGGCGAATGCCGGCCCGGCGGCGCGGGGGCGTCGACCCGCTCGAGCTGCGGCCGGGGGACTACGTCGTCCACGAGCAGCACGGGGTGGGGCGATTCGTCGAACTCGTCCAGCGCACCGTCGGCAGCGGGCAGGCGGCGGCCACCCGCGAGTACCTCGTCATCGAATACGCCTCCTCGAAACGAGGACAGCCCGGCGACCGGCTCTTCGTGCCCACCGACGCCCTCGACCAGGTCACGAAGTACACCGGCGGGGAGGCCCCCAGCGTCAACAAGATGGGCGGGGCCGACTGGGCGAAAACGAAGAGCCGGGCCCGGCGCGCCGTACGAGAGATCGCCGCCGAGCTCATCCGGCTCTACGCCGCCCGCAGCGCCACCAAGGGCCACGCCTTCGGCCCCGACACCCCGTGGCAGCAGGAGCTGGAAGACGCCTTCGAGCACATCGAGACCCCCGACCAGGTGGTCACCATCGACGAGGTCAAGGCCGACATGGAGAAGCCGACCCCGATGGACCGCCTCATCAGCGGCGACGTGGGATACGGCAAGACGGAGATCGCCATCCGCGCGGCGTTCAAGGCCGTGCAGGACGGCAAGCAGGTCGCCGTCCTCGTACCGACGACGCTGCTGGTCCAACAGCATTTCGACACGTTCAGCGAGCGCTACGCCGGGTTCCCCATCACGGTCAAGCCGCTGTCGCGCTTCCAGACCGACGCGGAGGCCAACGCGGTCGTGGCCGGCCTCACCGACGGCAGCGTCGACGTCGTCATCGGCACCCACCGCCTCCTCACGGGCGAGGTGCGCTTCAAGGACCTCGGCCTCGTCATCATCGACGAGGAGCAGCGCTTCGGGGTCGAACACAAGGAGACGCTCAAGCAGCTGCGCACCAATGTCGACGTGTTGGCGATGAGCGCCACCCCGATCCCGCGCACGCTGGA
>DATGSB010000402.1:0-2420 GCA_035303045.1 Actinomycetaceae bacterium
GACCCGGCCGCGCGCGGTGGGTGGCTCGGTGCGCTGCAGGACGAGCACCTCGGGCGGGCGCTGGCGGCCATGCATCGGGACCCGGGACACCCGTGGACGCTGGAGGCGCTGGCCAGCGAGGCCTTGATGTCCCGCTCGACCTTCGCCGCTCGGTTCGCCGAGCAGGTGGGGGAGTCGCCGATGGCGTACCTCACCCGCTGGCGGATGACGATCGCGCACACCCGCTTGCGCGAAGGGCGCGCCGGCGTCAGCCAGCTCGCCGCCGAGCTCGGTTACGGCTCGGACGCGGCGTTCTCCCGAGCCTTCACTCGGGTGGTTGGGCGCACACCCGGCGCGGTGCGGCGGGACAGGGTGGCGCTGGCCAGCCGGGCAACTGCCGGCGAGGTGTGAGCAGGGGGTGACGGCCTCGGCCACCTGCCGCCGGGTCCCTCTCCGGAACTACCCGAACTGCACTCTGCAGAGTGATGTGGCACACGGGACCTCGTGCATAACGTCCGTCTCGACACACCCCAGACCACGAGGACCCACCATGAACGCCACTCCCGCCTCTCATGCAGTGCCCGTCACGCCTGCGGCACCCAGCTCATATCCGTCTCTCCCGGAAGCCCGCCCACCGCTCCGCCCATGGGCCCGCGCCACAGTCATGGTGGTCGGCTTCGCGATCGTCATGCTCGCGGCCAACTCCGCCGCCGCCTCGCTCGGCCACCCCGTCGTCGCGCTCCTGGTCGGCCCGCTACTGGCCGCGGCGGTGCTGTGGCTCTACCGCACCGCCACGACCCGGGTCGAACGCCGCCCCGCGACCGACCTTGCGCCCACCGGCGCAGCCCGCGGCGTTCTCACCGGAGTCGTCGGCGGAGTCACGCTGGCCGCTGTGACGATCGGCGTGATCGCCCTGCTCGGCGGCTACCAGGTCACCGGCTCGGGGTCGCTGGCCGGAGCGCTCACGGTGATCGGGATGATGTGCACGGTCGCCGTCACCGAGGAGGTGCTGTTCCGCGGTGTGATCTTCCGACTCCTCGAGCGGCGCGGCGGCACCTGGATCGCCCTGGCCGTATCCGCGTTGCTGTTCGGGCTGGTGCACCTGGTCAACCCCGGCGCGACCATCTGGGGCGCCGTGGCGATCGCGATCGAGGCCGGCCTCATGCTCGGTGCCGCCTACGCCGTCACCGGCTCCCTGTGGCTGCCGATCGGCCTGCACCTGGGCTGGAACGTCACCATCGTCGCGATCTTCGGCACCATCCCCTCCGGGAGCCACGCGCGCGACGCCCTGGTGACCGCCACGACGGACGGCCCGGTCTGGCTCACCGGTGGCGGGTTCGGTCCGGAAGCCAGCGTGATCGCCGTGCTCGTCTGCTCGATCGCGACCGCGGCACTTCTCGTCGCCGCCCGCCGCCGTCGGCGCATCCTGGGCCGCTGACTCCTCAGACGCCAGACGCCCGCAGCCACGTCCGATAGCGTCGGCACAGACGCAGACGACGTGGCTGCGCTGTGGCTCTCGGAGGCAGTGGCGCAACCACAACGACGTGGAGGCGCAGTGGTCCCCTCAGCCAAGAAGTCCCTGACAGCCGGCATCATCATCCTGCTCGCCGGGGCCATCGTGGTGGCCTACGGGACCGACTTCTACGTGTGGCTCACCGGCCTCGCCGGCGTGACCGCGGAACCGGGGCTGCACGCCGTCTCGCTCGTGCTCAACATCCTCCGGCTGACGCTCCTGCCGGTGGGTGCAGCGCTCGTCGGCGCGGCCGTGGTGATCCAGTCGGTGGCGACACTCCTGACGGCACGGGAGCCGGCTCCGCAGCCAGCGGCTCAGTAGCCGCGCCCCAGGTCCACGACGTACGGTGGGCGGCGCCCCGCCGCGAAGGCCTCGTCGGCCGCCACCAGTGCCTCGACGACATCCTCCGGCTCGGTGGGCCCCGAGACGTGCGGGGTGACGGTCACGCGCGGATCGCTCCACCGCCAGTCCTCCGCCGGCAACGGTTCAGTCTCGTGCACGTCCAGGACGGCGCGACGCACGTGGCCGGCATCGAGCGCCGCCCGTAGGTGGTCGGGGACCAGGCTCGCGCCACGGCCGACATTGACGACGACGGCGCCCGACAGCTGGCTCAGCAAGGTCTCGTCGATGAGGTCTCGGGTGCCGTTGGTGAGGGGGAGCGCGTTGACCAGGGCGGTGCACCCCGCAAGGTGAGCTGCGCCGTCCGAGAGCGCGACGACCTCGTCGAAAGCCTCGGCGGGGGTGCCGCGCGTGTTGGCACCGACCACGCGGTAGCCGGCGGGGCGCAGGGCGCCCGCGACGCCGGAGCCGATCTCCCCGGTGCCGAGCACCACGACCGTGCGCCCCGGGATCCGGGCCGACTCGAGCGGCTCCCAGTGCGCGGCGAGCTGCTGGGCGGCGTACTCGCGTAGGTGCCAGGCGTCGGCGA
>DATGSB010000403.1:0-3333 GCA_035303045.1 Actinomycetaceae bacterium
GGTGGCCAGCAGCTCCGCCGCCTGCTCGGCGGCGATCGCCTCGACGATGCCGTCGACGGCGGCGGGGTCGTCGGCGTGATAGAACAGCCCGCCGTGGGTGGTGATCACCCGCTCGTATTCCTCCTCGTTGGCCGCCGCGTAGGACGTGGGCGAGGAGGCGAACAGGCCGTGGATGCGGATGTCGCGGGAGTCGGCCAGCTGCGCGGCCTCCTCCAGGGTGTAGACGCCGCGGCCGAACACCTCGTTATCGGTGACGAGGATGATCGAGCGGGAACGGCCGTCGTCCTGCTCATCGAAGGCGTACGAGCAGGTCGCCAACCCGTCCCCCACGAGCGATGAGGCGTCGACGTCCTCGCTGATCGTTCCGGCGATAAAGCCCTCCAGCGCCGCGAGATCCTCCTCGTTGTACACCCACGCGTCGAGGTCGAAGTCGAGCGCAGAACCGGCGGCCGCGAGTTCCTGAACCACCAACGGGTAGTCGTCGGTCAGCGGAAACACGGTGCGCGAGGTGGAGTTCCACACCGACAGCGCGATGCGTTCGCCGTCGAAATTCTCCACGAGCTCGACGAACTTGTCCGCCATCTCCGAACCGAACTCGATCATCGAGCCCGACACGTCGAGGCACAACACGATGTCGCGGCTGGCGAGCTCCTCGGCCCGTACATCCCGATCGACGACCCGGGCCAGCAGCAGCGCGGCGCCCGCGACCGCGAGCAGGGTGAACGCGGCCGAGGCGGCCAGGCCCGCCTGCAGGAGGCGGATGCGCCGCCGGTAGGCCGGCAATCGCCGCAGGTACGCGCTGTTGGCCACCCATCGGGTGGGACGGCGGCCCTCGCGGCGCCGGGGCAGCACGGCGGCCAGCACGATCGCCGCGACGACGATGCCGATGACGACGGGGATGACCCACGGCCGGTCGATCACCATCGCGCGATCACCTCCCGGGCGCCCGCCACCGCGCGATCCGCCTCGGCGTCACTGCGCCGCGCGAACGACGGCTCCTCCCACTCGAGCAGCAGGTCGCCCAACGCCACATCCGACCGAGTGGCCTCGGCAAGCTCGCTCGCCGTCCAGGAGCTGACGTCGCGCCCCAGTCGCGCCGAGGCGTACTCGCGCATCGTGCGGGCCAGCTCCAGGTGCAGCCCACGCAGGTCGAGATCGCGCGCCTCGTAGCGGCGGTGCAGCTCGGCGACCCGCGCCTCGAAGCCGCCACGCTCGCCGCTCCCGATGATGGGCGGCTGGTGGGGGCGTTCGGGCCGGGTGCTGCGGAACACGAAGACGTACCACAGCGCCACGAGCGCGAGGAGGCCGAGTCCCACCGCCAGCAGCCACCACGCGAGGTGCTCGGGCGGCCACAGCTCAGCGGCGGGCAAGGCGCTGCCTCCGGAACAGGTCGATGAGGGCATCGACGACGTCGTCGGAACTTGCCGCGACGACGTGCTCGATGCCCCGACGGCGCAGCATCTGGCGCACGCGATCCCGCCGGGCCGCGACGGCGGCCTCGGCCTCCGCGCGCAGCCGCGGGTCGGCGCCGACGAACTCCGGCAGGACGAGCTCGTGGTCGACGTCCACGACCCGCTCCGCCCCATCGCCCTCGACCGGAGACTGGTCGGCGATCGACACGACCATGATCTCGTGGCGAATCCGCAGCCGCCGCAGCGCGTCCTCGTCGCTCAACGCCGGTCGCGCCTCGTCGGTGATGATGACGACGAGCGTGCGGCGCTTGATCGAGGTGAGCACGCGGTCCAGCACGCGCGAAAGGTCGGCCGGCGGACCCTCGCGCTGCAGGTGCTGGTCGAGGATGCGCAGCAGCATCTCCACGTGCTGCGCGCCGTCCCGCGCCGGCAACTGCACGAGCCGCTCGGCGTCCCCGGCCACGAGGGCCACCAGATCGCCGCGGCTGCGCGCGAGGAAGGCGATGACGTCGGCGGCGAACATCGCCACCTCGCTCTTGGCCTCCCCGCTGGGGGCAAGGGCAGCCATCGACCGGCCCGTATCGACCGCCAGCACCATCGGCAGGTTCGATTCGTGTTCGAAACGCCGGATCATCGGCAGCCCGTAGCGCGCCGAGGCCTTCCAGTCGATGTCGCCGATCTCATCGCCGGGGCGGTACTCCACCATGTCGTCGAAGTCCTGGCCGTGGCCGGTGAAGATCGACCGGTGGTGCCCCCCGAGCACGCCCGCGACCCGCCGCAGGGTGGGCAGGTCGAGGCGGGCGCGGATCTTGGCGAGCCGGGAGGTGGCGGACATGCGTGTCAGGGGGTGGGCACGGCGGCGAAGACGGCGTCGATGATCGCCTCCGGCGTCACATCGTTCGCGAGCGCGTCGTAGGTGCGCACGAGGCGGTGGCGCAGCACGCTGTAGCGGCTGGACTTGACGTCGTCGGGCACGACGTAGGTGCGGCCCTGTTGCAGGGCGTAGGCCTGGGCCACCCGCAGCAGCGCGATGGCACCACGGGGGCTGGCGCCGACCCGCACGTGCTGGGAAAGCTTGGGAATCGGGCGCGGCCCGCCGCCGCGCGTGGTGTTGACCAGCGCGACGATGTACTGCTTGATCGAGGTGTCGACGTAGACCCGCTGGGTCAGTTGTTGCAACCCGATGACGTCGTCCAGGCTCACCGGGGCGCCGCTGATCGGCTCGTCGAAAACCCCGGAGCTGATGCCGTCGAGGATGCTGATCTCCTCCCCGGGCGTGGGGTAGGTCAGCACCTCCTTCATGAGGAAGCGGTCCATCTGGGCCTCGGGCAGCACGTAGGTGCCCTCCTCCTCGATGGGGTTCTGCGTGGCCAACACCATGAACGGGCGGGGCAGGGGGTAGATCTCGCCGCCGATCGAGGTTTGGCGTTCCTGCATGGCCTCGAGCATCGCCGACTGCGTCTTGGCGCTGGAGCGGTTGATCTCATCGAGCAGCACGATGTTGGCGTGCACCGGGCCGAGCTGGGTGGTGAACTCACCGGTGGTGTAGTTGAACACCTCATGGCCGACGATGTCGTTGGGCATGAGGTCGGGCGTGCACTGGATGCGGCTGAAGGTTCCCGAGACCGCCCTGGCCAGGGTGTGCGCCGCCGTCGTCTTGGCAAGCCCCGGCACGGATTCCAGCAGGATGTGTCCGCTGGCCATGAGGGTGGAGACCATCGCGGTGCGCAGCGCGTCTTGGCCCACGACCCTGCTGCTGAAGATCGTGTTGACCCGACCGATGAGTTCGGCGGCGCGGTGGAGCTCCGCCTGGTCGATCGTGGCCGTGGTCCCCGGCGCGCTCCCGGTGGTCGGTGTGGTCATCGTTCCCCAACTTCGTCTGGACGGCGGGTGTGCGAAGCGGCCCGCGCGCAGTATGCCA
>DATGSB010000404.1:0-2997 GCA_035303045.1 Actinomycetaceae bacterium
ATACGACGCCCCCGAGGACCGCCGCCGGAGTCGGCGACGGGCGCCAGCCCAGGAGCACGCCCACACCCGCGAGGATGACGACTTGCACGACCAGCACGCACAGCACCGCGCCAAGTTTGCCCAGCAGCAAACCGCGGGGGCCCAGCGGGGTCGTGCCCAGCATGCGCAGCACGCCCCAGCGCCGATCGAATGCAATGGCGATCGCCTGGGACGTGAAGGCGGTGGCGACGACGGCCATTGCGACGACGCCGGCCATGGCCACCGTGGCGCGAGGCTCGGGCAACGCGACGAGATCCGTGCGCAGCAGGCCTGCCAGCGCGATGAGGGGAATGAGCAGCGTGAGCAGGAGTTGCTCGCCATTGCGCAAGACGGCGCGAGTTTCGAAACCTACCTGGGCGCGCACGCGCTGGCCCCTCACGGCGTCTCCCCTCGCAGTTCATGGCCGGTGAGGTCGAGGAACACGTCCTCGAGACTCGCGCGTCGCAGTGCGATCTCTGCGCCGGGCGATCCGATCTCGTCCAACGCGCGAGCGACGTCCGCCACGGCGCCCGCGTCGAGGTCGTGACCCTCGACATGCGAGACGAGCAGGTAGGCGCCGCTTGCCCCGCCGAGGCGTTGCACGTCGCGGTGGGACGATGCGAGACGCTCGGCTAGAGCGTGGGCATCTGGCAGTTCGGGCGCGGAAACCCGAATGCGCAGCGGGCCGCGAAGCTCGTCCGGCGGACCGGCAGCGAGGGTGCGCCCGGCATCGACGATCACCACGTGGTCGGCAAGCGTCTCCGCCTCCGCCATGAGGTGGGTGGTCAACACGATCGACGTCCCCTCGGTCCGCAGCTCGCGCAGCAGCTGCCAGACGGCGAGGCGGGATTGCGGGTCTAGCCCCGAACTCGGCTCGTCGAGGAACACGAGTTCGGGATGGCCCACGATCGCGCATCCCAGGGCGAGGCGCTGGCGCTGGCCGCCGGACAGGCGCCGCACTCGCGTGTGCGCGACATCACCGAGGCCGAGGCGGGCGAGCAGCGCTTGAGGGTCACGCGGCCGGGCGTGCAGTCGCGCGATGTGACGAATGACTCTCGCGGCCGAGGGCGCCTGGGGCAGTCCGCCTTCCTGCAACATGACCCCCACGCGTTCGCGCAGGCGTTGGGCGTGACGCGGATCGCGGCGGTCGAGACCGAGCACCGAAATGTGTCCCCCGTCCGGCCGCCGCAGGCCCTCGCAGCATTCGACCGCAGTGGTCTTTCCCGCGCCGTTGGGCCCAAGAATCGCCGTCACCTCGCCCTTCACCGCCCGCAGGTCCAACCCGGTGAGGACGCGACGGTCGCCGTAGCTTTTCTGGAGTCCGTTGACGTCGAGCGCAAGAGTTCCTGGCACCCCTGTAGCTTAGGCGCCCGCACGGTTCGGTAAGCCTTGCCTTCCTTGCGGGAATTGATTTTGGCAACGAGACTGTTACCTATATGTGGGAGCGGGAGGTGGACATGTCGGACGCGATGACCGAAGAGGTCGTTGACACCCAGGAGAGGGTGCTGCACCTCGTCATTGAACACGGCCCCATCTCAGCGGCCCAACTCGCTCGGCGCCTCGATCTCACCCCCGCCGGGGTGCGCCGCCACATCGCTGCGCTCGAGGGCGAAGGGCGCATCACCGTGCACGACCCCGCCGTGGCAGGTGAGCGGCGTCGGGGACGACCGGCACGCTACTACGTGGCGACGGACGCGGGGCGCGAAGGAATCTCTGACTCCTATTCCGATCTGGCGACTCGAGCCCTGGATTACATCGCCCAGATCGCGGGCCCCGAGGCCGTCGACACCTTCGCCGCGGCTCGCGTGCGGGAACTCGAGGGCCGCTATGCCCCCATCGTCGCCAAGGCGGGGCCGAACTTGGACGACAAGGTGCGGGCACTGGCCCAAGCATTGACCGCCGACGGGTACGCGGCCACCGTGCGCGACGTCGGCCCCGAGGGCTTCGCTGTCCAGCTGTGCCAGGGCAACTGCCCGGTGCTCGCCGTCGCGGAGGCCTACCCCCAGCTGTGCGAGGCCGAGACCCAAGCGTTCTCTCGGCTGCTCGGCGTCCACGTGCAGCGGCTCGCCACGCTCGCCGGGGGAGAGCACGTGTGCACGACCCACGTCCCGATCGCACTGGCCGCTCGTCCCCGAGGTCCCAACCCGAAGCTCTGATCCCGTTCCCCTCACCACACGAGTTCACCCGACCACAGCAGTTGTTCCGCACTACTACGGTGCCACCACGTCGTCGAAGGACGGCGACACGGAAGGAAGCAGATGACGACCACCACACCGCACGAGGCCAAGCCTCGCGAGCCGATGACCCAGGAAGAGACGATCTCGTCGTTCGGTGCCTACAAGTACGGCTGGCGAGACAGCGACGTCGCTGGCGAGAGCGCCCAGCGAGGCCTCAATGAGGACGTCGTGCGAAACATCTCGGCGCTGAAGGACGAGCCCGAGTGGATGTTGAAGCGCCGTCTGCGTGCCCTCAAGCTGTTCGATCGCAAGCCGATGCCGGACTGGGGCGCGGACCTCTCGGGCATCGACTTCGACAAGATCAAGTACTTCGTTCGCTCCACGGAAAAGCAGGCCACCACGTGGGATGACCTGCCGGAGGAGATCAAGAACACCTACGACAAGCTCGGCCTGCCCGAGGCGGAGAAGCAGCGCCTCGTAGCCGGGATCGCGGCCCAGTACGAGTCCGAGGTCGTGTACCACCAGATCCGGGAGGACCTGGAGGAACAGGGCGTCATCTTCCTCGACACCGACACCGGCCTCAAGGAGCACCCGGAGCTGTTCGAGGAGTACTTCGGCACCGTCATCCCCGCCGGCGACAACAAGTTCGCCGCCCTCAACACCGCGGTGTGGTCGGGCGGTTCGCTCGTGTACGTCCCCAAGGGCGTTCACGTCGAGATCCCGCTGCAGGCCTACTTCCGGATCAACACCGAGAACATGGGGCAGTTCGAGCGGACGCTGATCATCGCCGACGAGGGCTCCT
>DATGSB010000405.1:0-2237 GCA_035303045.1 Actinomycetaceae bacterium
CCCGCACGCCATGCCGATCGGCGGGGACCGCCCGCACGTCGAAGCCGGCGCCGCGGTCGCGGACGAACACCTCGACGCGCTGCGGCCCGACTTCCACGTACATCGATACAGGTGCCGCGCCATGCACGACGGCGTTGTGCAGGGCCTCTCGCGTGGCCCCGACGAGTGCGTTGGTCACGCGTGCCGGGTGGACGTCGCCGGCAGTGACGACATCGACTGCCACGCCGAAGCGGTCCTCCACCTCGGCGGCCACTTCGCGCATGTCCTCCACCAGCGAGGTACCGGCCTGGGGGCGGTCCTCATACAGCCACCGGCGCAGATCGCGCTCCTGGGCGCGGGCCAAGCGAGCCACCTCCACGGCGTCGTCGGCGCGCGACCGGATAAGGGACAGGGTCTGCAGCACCGAATCGTGCAGGTGGGCAGCCATGTCCGCGCGCTCCGCCTCCCGAGCCCGCGCGGTCCGCTCGGCCCCGAGGTCGCGCACGAGGCGCACCCACACCGGAGCGGAGACGACGGCTCCGCCCACGAGTACGGCCACCCCTGCCGCCAGTCCCGTGACGAGTTCACCGATGCCGCGGTCGCGCCCCACCAGGAGCAGCGCGCCGAGCAGGACGAGCAGCATGCCCCCGACGGCGGGCACAGCCCGCAACCAACGACCGCGACGTGCGCCGCCAGCGAGGCCGGCGTCGATCTGGCTCCACACGAGCGCCACGCCGCCGAGCACGACAAGCACCGGCAACAGCCACGCGTTGGGCGCTTCGATGCCCCAGCGCCACAGCACGAGCATTCCTGCGGCAAGGAGCAGGAGAAGACCGACGATGATGTCGCTGAGCGAGACGGTGGCCACCACCCGCTGCAGGCGCGGTGCCAGTCGCATGCCCGCGGCAGGCCGCTGCTCTCGGGCGACGACGGCCGGGTCGCCTTGGGGCACGAAGATCCACAGCCAGGCGTAGAGCACCGCACCCGCGCCCAGCCCGAGCGTGGCGATGACGAAGCCGAGGCGCAGGTAGCGCACGTCCACGTTGAGGTGCGCCGCCAGACCTTGGGCGACACCGGCAACCCAGCGGCCCGCCACGGGCCTGCGCAACGGCAGGCGCTTGTGCTGTCGCTGCGCCTGAGGAATCGTCATGCCCCGATCGTCACACGTCACCGCTCCCCCGCCTAGCGAATCCCCACGAACTCAGGGCCCTGCGCCGCGCAGCCAGGGTCGACTCAGGGTGGTACCTGATGGCGTACCAACTTCTCCGGCTGTTGGCTTAAGGCATGAACACCACCGATCCGTCGCCGCCGAGCGCCGGGTTCTACGCCTCCATCCGGCACATGGGCCTCACCCGCACCGAGGACCGCTGGGTGGGCGGCGTCTGCGCCGGCGTCGCCCACCGCTACGGCCTCGATCCGCTGCTCGTCCGCGGCCTCGTCGTCGTGACCTCCCTGTTCATCGGGCTCGGCACCCTCGCCTACGGCCTCGCATGGGCCCTGTTGCCCGAATCGAAGGACGGCCGTATCCACCTCGAGCAGGCGGGCCGAGGCCACGTCGATATCGCACTCGCGGGCGCCGCCGCACTCGTCGTCCTCGCCCTGAGCCAGGGCGTGTGGTGGTGGGGCGGTCCCTCGGGCTGGACCACCCTGTGGCTGCTCGTCATCGGGGCCGTCATCGTTGTGGTCATGCTCAGCCGCAGGGACGGGGCGGGCACGCCGCCCCCTTCACCGCCACCACCCGGCCCACACCCCGACGCCGGCCAAGGCTACGGCGCCGCCCCCATGGCCAACCACGGCCCTGACGAGCCGACACCACCGTCGGGCCCGGCGGCGACTCCGTCGCCTACCCCGGCGTCCGCCCCTACCGAGAATCTCGCCATGACCCACTCCACCCCGCCCGTCGCCGCAGCGGCGGCCGCTGGTCCCGCCCCCGCAGACGCGCCCGTCGGCTCTGGTCCCCCGCCGGCCGGCGCGCCCACCGCGCCACCGCCCCAGCCTCCGCCCGCGCGCTCGTCCGGCACCTTGATCCTGCTCGCGCTCGGCCTGTGCTTGCTCGCAGCGGCGGGGGTGCTGCTCGCCCACCAGGCCGGCGTGCTGTCGGCTTCCCCCGCGCTGCTCATCGGCGGTGCCTGCCTCGCCATCATCGGCGCCGCAGTGATCATCGGAGGCATGCGGGGACAGTCGCAGGGCGGCCTCGGTTCCCTCGGGCTCATCGTCGCGATCTTCGTGGTGCCCGCAGGCGTCGCCGGAGCGGCCAT
>DATGSB010000406.1:0-2819 GCA_035303045.1 Actinomycetaceae bacterium
CAAACAGCTCCGAGCGGGTGCTTGCCGCCCTCGACGTCCTGCAGTCGAAGCTCATTCGGCGTGGGGTATCTCTCAAGGCCATCGACTTCGGCGACGGCGAACCCGAGGCTTCCGGCAAGGAGTTCCGCCTCGCCGGCGCCCTCAAGGAGGGGCTGAGCCAGGAGGTCGCCAAGAAGATCACCAAGACCATCCGCGACGAGGGGCCCAAGGGCGTCAAGACTCAGATCACCGGCGACGAGGTGCGGGTGAGCCACAAGAGCAGGGACGCGCTGCAGGAGGTCATCGCCCTGCTCAAGAACACCGACGTCGACGCCGCGTTGCAGTTCGTCAACTACCGCTGACGCAGGCGGCGCGCAAGCACGACGTGGTCCGGCTGGGAGTGGGTGTGCGGTCCGCCGTCAGCGGCGCCGTCGTGCTCGGCGGCGGGGCCGTGCTCGGCCTCGCTGTGGGGATGATGCCCCGGCCGGGTGCGCCGCTCGGCGACCTCGACGGCCCACTCGCGCTCGGGTAGGTCGAGGGCCTCGAGGATCTCCGCGGCGGTGCGGAGCACGACGCCCGCCGGGGCGTTCTCGGCGTGCGCGGGAAACTGCTCGTGGCCCGCGATGAGCAGGCGCCCATCCGGCGCCACGGCCTCGGCCGCTCGGCGGAGCAAGGCGACCTCGCGGTCGTCGTCGCGCAGGTGAAGGTATTGGACGTTGATGAGGTCATACGTGGCCGGCGGCGGCTGCCACGACAGCAGGTCGGCCTCGATCCACGTGATGCGTTCGGCCACGCCGTGCGCGTCGGCGGCGGCCCTCCCCCGCGCGAGCGCCGGCCGGGCGAAGTCGACCGCCGTGACGTGCCAGCCACGGACCGCCAACCACACGGCGTCGGCGCCCTCACCGCAGCCCAGGTCGAGCGCGGATCCGGGCGGCAGCGCGGAGATCTCGGTGCGCAACGAGGGGTTGGGCTCGTCTGACCACACCCGCTCGTTACCGGCGTAGCGGGCTTCCCAGCTCTCGCGGTCGCTCACGTTCCCAATTCGACGGCGTCGGCCGGCAGGGATTCCGGAGCCGCCTGGCTCACGTGCTCGCCCCGGCTGATCGCGGTCATGTCTTCGCGGGGCACGACCTTGATGCGTTCGCGGCCCTGGCTCTCTCCGAGCTGGCGCTCGTAGGCATCGAGCAGTTCCCACCCGGCCCACGTGGTGATCCGGGGGGCCCGCTCCTCGATCGTGGCGAGCAGCGCTTGGGGGTCCCCGCCCCCGGCTCCGGTGAGGCGACCGGCGTCGGCGTCGGCGAACAGGTGGTTGACGGTTTGCTGCGCATCGGACTTCGTGGAGCCGATGAGGCCCACCGGCCCGCGCTTGATCCACCCCGTGGCGTACACCCCTTCGAGGATGCCTCCGGCATCGTCGAGCACGCGACCCTCGTCGTTGGGGACGATGCCGCCGACGGCGTCGAAGGGGAGGTCGGGAATCGGGGAGCTGAAGTACCCCACCGCCCGGTAGACCGCCTGCACGGGGGTGTCGGTGTACTCACCGGTGCCTCGCACAGTGCCGTCCCCGACGAGCTCGGTGCGTTCGGTGCGCACGGCGGTGACCCGCCCGTCCTCGCCGAGAACCTCGACGGGGCGCTGGAGGAACCGCAAGTGGATCCGCCGCGAGGCGGTCATCTCTTCCGGCTCCCGCAGAGTCCAGTCCGTCAGCGTCTTGACGACCTGCTTCGTCTGGTTGGACGCCCGAATGGCCTCCTCCGAGCCTTCGTCGAAGTCGAAGTCTTCGGGGTAGACGACGACGTCGACGTCGGGTACCTGGCCGAGTTCGCGCAGCTCCAGCGGGGTGAACTTCACCTGGGCCGGGCCGCGGCGTCCGAAGATGTAGACGTCGGTGACGGGGTTGGCCCGCAGGCCTGCCACGACGTTGTCGGGAACCTCGGTGGGCATGAGGTCTTCCACGTGCTTGGCCAGCATGCGCGCCACGTCAAGCGCGACGTTGCCGACGCCGAGGACCGCGACGCTGCTGGCCCGCAGCGGCCAGGTGCGCGGGTGGTCGGGGTGGCCGTCGTACCAGTGCACGAAGTCGGCGGCGCCGTAGGATCCGTCCAGGTCGATCCCGGGCAGGTCGAGCGGGGCGTCGCGGTCGGCGCCGGTGGCGACAATGACGGCGTCGTAATGGGCCCGCAGCTCTGCCATGGTCACGTCGGTGCCGACGTTGACGTTGCCGAAGAACCGGATGTCGCCGCGCGACAGGATGCGGTGCAACGCCACGATGATCTGCTTGATCCGCGGGTGGTCGGGGGCCACGCCGTATCGCACGAGCCCGAAGGGGGTGGGGAGTCGCTCGAAGATGTCCACGACGACATCCCGCTCGGACTTCTTCAGGATGTCGGCGGCGTAGATTCCGGCGGGGCCGGCGCCAATGATCGCCACACGTAAGGGGCCAGAAGTCGTCACTAATTCCTCTTCAGCTCTGCTCGGAAGCCACCGGCCTGCGCGCTAGTCTCTTTGAGTTCCGGCGGCAAAGTCCCTTCCATTCTACGAGCCAAGCCCTCCCTTGCCGAGGGCTGAGCGCTGTGGAGGTGGCCACTACCACGCTTTAGGCGAGGCGGTCGACCATGAGGCCGGCGAATGCCGTCAGGGCGTCCTTGACCGGGCCGTCGGGCAGGCCGGCCAACTCAGCGACGGCGTCGTCGGCCCATCGCTGGGCGAGTGCCCGGGCCTCGTCGAGCACCGCGTGGCTGCTGAGCAGCGCGACGGCCCGAGCGAGCGCGGCGTCGCTGTCGAGGTCGGCGTCGAGCGCGGCAAGCGCCTCCTGGCCGGCACCATCGAGGCGCCCCTCG
>DATGSB010000407.1:0-2655 GCA_035303045.1 Actinomycetaceae bacterium
CGGGATGCCGAGGTTGGCGGAGTTGGCGTAGCAGGCGCACAGCGCGGCGATGATGCGTTCCCCGCCGGTGCGACGCTTCACCACGCGGCTCACCACGAGGTAGACGCTCACCGTCACCGCGACCGCCGCCGTCGTGACGACGAGGTTGGCGGAGAACACCTGGCCGAACTGGGCGGTGGCCAGCACGTGGATCATGAGCGCGGGGCCGGCGACGAAGAAGGCGAGCTGGGTGAGCATCACCTGAGCCCGGTAGGTGAGGAATCCGATGTGGGCCAGTACGGCGCCGAGTGCGATGATCGCGATGACGGCGCTGAATCCCTCGACAACCGCCATCATTGTGCGGCGGTGGCCCTCATCGTTTCAGCTGTCCGTCGCGGTACTCCGCGAAGCTGATGCCGCTGCTGCGCAGCCCTTCGGAGGCGGAGCGCCTGGCTGCGGCCGCCCCGCCGGGGGCCGGTACCGGTGGCGGCACCGCTCCCCCGCTGTTGACGTTCTCGGGCACTTCGCCCGGCTCCTGGCCGCGCTGCATGATGCGGTTGTTCTCGTCGACGAAGACGACGGCCGGTTCGTAGCGGCGGGCGTCGGCGTCGTCGAGCATGCCGTAGGCGATGATGATGACGAGGTCGCCGGCGTGCACGAGGTGGGCGGCGGCCCCGTTGATGCACAGGATGCCCGAGCCGCGGTCGCCGGGGATGACGTAGGTGGTGAGCCGGGCGCCGTTGGTGATGTCGACGATGTCGACCTGCTGGCCCGGCAGCAGGTCGGCGGCGTCCATGAGGTCGGCGTCGATGGTGACGGATCCCACGTAGTGCAGATCGGCCGCAGTGACGGTGGCGCGGTGGATCTTGCCCACCATCATCGGTCGCTGCAGCGATCGTGGCGCGGTCATGCGTGTTCCTTCGTGGTCGGGTCGACACCCGGGTGGGCGTCGTCGGGCCCTGCGAGGTGCAGCAGCTCATTGTCGATGAGCCGGGTCGTGCCCGACCAGGCCGCCACAACGAGCAGCGCCGGGCCGTGGTGATCCGCACCCACGCCTTTCAGCGTAACCGGGTCGACGATCTCCAGGTAATCCAGGCGCAAGCGGCCCTCGGCGGCCACCTCGCGGCGAGCGGCGTCCAAGGCCGTCGCCGCGCCCTCGCCCGCAGCCGCGGTGGCGGCCGCGAGCGCCCGGGGAATCGCTAGGGCGGCGTCGCGTTCCTCCGTGGCGAGGTAGGCGTTGCGGCTGCTCAGCGCCAACCCGTCGGCGTCGCGCCGCGTGGCCACCCCGCGGATCTCCACGCCGAGGTCGAGGTCGCGGGCCATCGCGGTGATGAGCGCGAGCTGCTGGGCGTCCTTCTGCCCGAAGATCGCCACGTCGGGGCGGGTGAGGTGCAGCAACTTGGCGACGACGGTGAGCACGCCCCCGAAGTGGCCGGGCCTGCTGGCGCCCTCGAGCACCTCCCCCGCGGGCCCCGGGTCGATGCGCACGAGCGGCTCACCGTCGGGATAGATCTCGGCGGCATCGGGGGCGAAGACGACGTCGGCGCCCGCCCCCGCGAGCTTCGCGACGTCACCCTCGAGGTCGCGGGGGTAGGTCTCGAGGTCCTCCCCGGCGCCGAACTGCAAGGGGTTGACGAAAATGGTGACGACGACCTGCTCGGCGACGCGCCGAGCCTCCTCGACGAGCGAGAGGTGCCCCGCGTGCAGGGCGCCCATCGTCATGACCACAGCACGGCGGCCTCGGGGCGCGGCGAGCACGCGGGCAAGCTCTTCGCGGGTGGTGACGAGCCGCGGTTGGCGGTCGTCGGGCTGGACGCCGGTGGGAACGGCGGGCGTCGTCAGGGCCGCGAGCACGTGGGCGGCGCGGCTGGCGGCGAGCCGGCGGGTGTCGCGGGCGCGTTCGGCCGTCGCCGTGGCCAGCGCCCGGTAGCTGGTGAGGACGTCGGTGAGCCCGGGGTCGGTGTCGGCGAGCGCGGTGAGTGCCTCGAGGTGGGCGGCAACGGTGCCGGCGTCCCCCCGGGCGACCGGGCCGGTGAGGCTGGCCTCCCCGCTTTCCAGTGCGCCTTCGAGAGCGGCGGTGAGCAGGGCCCGCAGCGTTGTCGCGCTCTCGGACATGCCCGCGGCCTCCAGGAGACGGCGGGCCTGGGTCACGAGGGTGACGAGGTGGTTGGCGCCGTGGCTCAGGGCCGTGTGATAGATCAGCCGGCCTTCGCCGGGCAGCGCGATCGGCTCGCCGCCGATCTCCACGACGAGGGCCTGGGCGATCGGCAGGATTGCCGGCGCGGCCGTGACGGCGAAGGGGCAGTCGATGAGCCGGCTGAGATCGAGGCTCGTGCCGGTGAAGGTCATGGCGGGGTGGACCGCGAGGCCCAGCGCGCCGGCGGCCTCGGCGGGGGCGAGCACCTCGGTGCCATACCGGCCCGCGGTGTGCAGCACGATCTGGCCCGCGCGCCAGTGGCCCAGCTGGGCGGCACCGGCGACGACGTCGGGCAGCACGTCGTCGGGCACGGTGAGCAGCACGAGATCGGCGGCGGCGATGACGTCGGGGATGTCGATGACCGGCACCCCGGGCAGCAGCGCGTCGATCCGGTCGTGGCTGTCTTGGGAGACGGCGGTGGCCCCGATGACGTCGTGGCCGGCGCGGCGCAGGGCGGCCGCGAGGACGGCACCGACGCG
>DATGSB010000408.1:0-2297 GCA_035303045.1 Actinomycetaceae bacterium
ACACGATCACCTCGACGATCATGGGCGTCGGCGCCACGAAGCGGCTGTCGGCCGTGCGTTGGGGGGTGGCCGGCAACATCGTCGCCGCCTGGGTCATCACCTTCCCCGGGGCCGGCCTCATCGCCGCCCTCGCCTACTACGCCATCGCCCTGTTCGTCTAGCACTGTGACGCGCCGCCCCGCGACGGCAGAGACAAGTGGCAGGATTGGGCAATGAGCATGACGACGAGCCGGCCCCCGGTGCCCTTGCCGGACCCGGCCCTGCCGACCGCGCCCCCCGACCTCGTCGCCGCCCTGAGCGCCGCCGTGGGGCCGGCGCAGGTTCGTAGCGACGAGCTCAACCTCGCCCAGTACGCCACCGACGCCTCCAACTACCGCGTCATCCCGCGCGCCGTCGTCGTCCCCCGCCACCGCGACGACGTCGAGGCGATCCTCGCCGTCTCCCGCGAAACCGGCACCCCCGTCACCGCCCGCGGGGGCGGCACCTCGGTGGCCGGCAACTCCATCGGCCCGGGCATCGTCATCGACTTCTCCCGCCACCTCAACCGCATCATCGAGATCGACCCCGAGGCGCGCACGGCGACGGTGGAACCCGGCGTCGTCATGTCCGACCTGCAGAAGGCCGCGGCCCCCCACGGTCTGCGCTTCGGGCCCGACCCCTCCACCCAGAACCGCGCCACCCTGGGCGGGATGATCGGCAACAACGCCTGCGGCCCCCACGCGGTGGCCTACGGGCGCACCGCCGACAACGTCGAGAGCCTCGACGTCATCGACGGCCAGGGCCGCGCCTGGCAGGCCGGCAGCGGGCGGGGTGCCCTCGACGTCGTGCCCGGGCTCGAGGGGCTCATCACCCGCGAACTGGGCATCATCCGCACCGAGCTCGGCCGCTTCTCCCGCCAGGTGTCGGGCTTCAGTCTGGAGCACCTGCTGCCCGAGAACGGTCGCCACCTCGCGCGGATGCTCGTCGGCACCGAAGGCACCCTCGTGACCACGCTGGGCGCCACCGTCAACCTCGTGCCGGTGCCGCAGGCCCCCGTGCTCGTGGCACTCGGTTACCCGGACATGGCCGCGGCCGCCGACGCCGTGCCCGCGCTGCTGCCCCACGAACCGCTGGCCATCGAGGGCATCGACGCCCGGCTCGTGGACGTCGTGCGCCGCCACCGCGGCCCCGCGGCGGTCCCCGAGCTGCCCGAGGGCGAGGGCTGGCTGCTCGTCGAGGTGGGCGGAAATGACGCCGCCCATGCGCTGCACCGGGCCCAGGAACTGGTGAAGGACGCCGGCACCAGCGCGTATGCCGTCGTGCCCGCCGGCGCGCAGGCGGCGGCGCTGTGGCGGATTCGCGCAGACGGCGCCGGATTGGGTGGGCGCACCCCGGCGGGCAACCAGGCGTGGCCGGGATGGGAAGACGCGGCCGTGCCGCCGGAGCGCCTGGGCGCCTACATCCGGGAGTTCGAGGCGCTCATGGCGACCCACCGGGTGGATGGCCTGCTGTACGGCCACTTCGGCGACGGCTGCCTGCACGTGCGCATCGACATGCCGCTGGAAACCCCGACGGGGGTGGCGGCCTCGCGGGACTTCCTCGTCGAGGCCGCGGAACTCGTCGCCGCCCACGGCGGATCGCTGTCGGGTGAACACGGCGACGGGCGGGCGCGCTCCGAGCTGCTCTCCCACATGTACTCCGCGCCCATGCTCGAGGTGTTCGGCGAGGTCAAGGCCCTCTTCGACCCGCGCGACCTGCTCAACCCGGGGGTGCTCGTGCGCCCCGATCCCATCACCGCCCACCTGCGCCGTCCGCAGGCCAAGCCCCGACCGGCGACCGCGAGCGGGTTCTCCTTCCACGCCGACGGCGGGGACTTCACGCGCGCCGTCCACCGCTGCGTCGGCGTGGGCAAGTGCCGCGCGGACTTCCGGGAAGCCGGGGACTTCATGTGCCCGTCCTACCTGGCAACCAAGGACGAGAAGGACGTCACCCGCGGCCGGGCGCGGGTGCTGCAGGAACTCACCACCGGCACCCTCGACGTGTCGAGCAAGGCCGTGCACGACTCCCTCGACCTGTGCCTGTCGTGCAAGGCGTGTGCGAGCGACTGCCCCGCCGGTGTCGACATCGCCACCTACAAGGCCGAGGTCACCCACCGCCGCTACCGCGGCAAGCTGCGACCCCTGCCCCACTACGCGCTGGGCTGGCTGCCACGGTGGGCGCGGCTCATCACCGCCCGCCCCCGCCTCGCCCGCCTCGCCAACGCCGTGCTCGGGCGGCGCGCGGTCGCCAAGCTCGTGCTCGCCGCGGGAGGAATGGAC
>DATGSB010000409.1:0-6510 GCA_035303045.1 Actinomycetaceae bacterium
CGACATCACCGTCTTCGGGCCGGAATCCGAGCGCGCAGCATTGGCCGCCTACGCTGCCGGATTGCAGGACCACTACCTGGAGTATCACGACGCGCTGTTCGAGGGCGGCACGGAGCGTTCGGCCAATGAGCTCACCGACGAAGCGCTCCTTGCCACGGCCGGCGAGCTTGGCCTGGACACCGAGCAGTTCGCCGCCGATTACCACTCTTCGGAAGTGGCCGACGCCGTCCAGCGCAACGTTCAGGAGGCGGTAGACATCGGCGCCTTCTCCACACCGGCGTTCCTGCTCGGGGGGCGCCCGATCGTCGGCGCCCAGCCCACCGACGTGTTCGTGGACGCGTTTGAGCAGGCACTCGCCGAAAGCGGCGCCTGATGGAACTCACGCTGCTCGCTGCCTTCCTCGGCGGAGCACTCGCGCTACTCAGCCCCTGCGGCGCCTTGCTGCTGCCCGCGTTCTTCGCCGCCACCGTCGGCAACCGCCTGCACCTCCTCCTTCACGGGGCCGTGTTCTACCTGGGCATGAGCCTGCTGCTCGTGCCACTGGGGCTGGGGGCCTCCTTCCTGGGCTCCCTCGTCACCACCCACCGCGGCGTCCTCATCACCGTGGCGGGCTGGCTCATCATCGCCTTCGGGGCACTGCAGATCCTCGGCCTCGGCTTCGACGTCTCACGCATGCTGCCCGGCGCGCGCACCGCCCAGGCGCCCGCCAAGAGCTCGATCGCCCGCTCCCTGCTCCTCGGCGCCGTCTCGGGCGTGGCCGGCTTCTGCTCCGGGCCCATCCTCGGGGCGGTGTTGACGATGGCCGCCACCGAGCCGTCCCGCATCCTCGCCGGGGTGATGCTCGCGGTCTACGGGGCGGGGATGGTCGCGCCGCTGCTCGCCATCGCCCTACTCTGGTCGCGGCTGGGGGACCGTGGCCGCGCCCGGCTGCGCGGCCGCGCCTGGCAGGTGGGCCCGTTCCGGGTGCACAGCACGTCGGTGACCACCGGTGTCATCCTCATCGCCGTGGGCGTGGTGTTCCTTCGCACGAACGGCATGGCGACCCTTCCCCAGTTCGTGTCATCGGGAACCCTGGCCGACCTTCAGACGGCCATCCTCGACTTCGGTGCCGCCGTTCCGGAGCCCGTTCTCATCGTCGCGATTGCGCTGCTAGCGCTGGCCGGTTGGGCATGGAGCCGTCGACGCCGCACCCCGGCCGAGAACGCCGCCGAGAGCAAGGCAGCCGAGAATGCTGCGAGCGACACCGCGAGCGCGGACGACGCACCGGCCACGGTCGGCGCTGCCCAGGACGAACCCGACGTTGCCCACTTCTTCGACCCGCGAAACCGGTTGCGATGAGAGCACGCTGGCCCGTCCTCGCCC
This sequence comes from Actinomycetaceae bacterium, assembly GCA_035303045.1. Classification (GTDB taxonomy): domain Bacteria; phylum Actinomycetota; class Actinomycetes; order Actinomycetales; family Actinomycetaceae; genus DATGSB01. The sequence continues at coordinate 1,363 of DATGSB010000409.1, forward strand.
TGGTGGTCGCCGTCCTCGCGGCATGCACCAGCACGTCGGAACCGGTGGACGCGACGCCGACGATCGTCTCCGAGCCCGCGCCCTCCTCGGATGCGGTGGCGGAGATCGACCTGCCGCTGGCGTTGAGCGGGCTGCCGGTGCTGGATCCCGGCTGGGACCAGGTTCCTCAGGAACTCGACGGCCACTTCCTCGGCCTCATTCACCCCGAGGGAGATGAGCCCCTCCGCTTCGTTGCCGCCCGCGACGACGGCGAACTGCTCTGGCAGGCCGAGCGGCCGCCGTCATGCACGGGTTTCACGCTCAGTCGCGCGGACGGCGTGCCCATCGCGGTGCTCATGGACGTCGAGCCGGGGGACGAGACGCTGACGGAGGTTTCCGCCACTGCCTATGACCTGGCCACCGGCGACCTGCTGTGGGGCCCGGTGCCGGTGCCCGGCCCCCACCAGGGCCCCGGCGCGGTGTTCGCGCCTCCCGCGCCCGGAGCCGCGATGGGGTCGACCGGCCCCCGCGCGGCCCTCGATCCCGCGACCGGAGAAATTTTGGTGGATGAGGCAGCGCAGGACGTCGTTGTCGTCGGCGAATACGACGGCGTGATCGTGACGGCGGCCAACGGCACGCTGCGGGCCCAAGGGGCCGCGACCTGGGAGGCACCGCTGGCGGACGTGGGGTTGACGGCGCCGCCGGTGGCACGTGCGGGTGTCACCCCGCCCGAGGGCACCGCGCTGCTGGTGGAGCCGGGCCAGAATGCAGGTCCCCTCATCGACCTCAGCACGGGTGAAATGCTCGCCGAGGGCGTGCGCGACGCGGCTCGTGAACCGGTGTCCGGCACCCTGGTGACCCTGGAGGGCGACACCGCGGTCGGCTATCCCGCCTCCGGTGAGCGCTGGGAGCACCCGGCCGAAGGAGCCCGGATCTCCGCGGCGGGCAACCTCTTCGCCTACCTGCGCACGGACAGCGCCGTGCGCGCCGTCAACGCGGTGACCGGCGAGCTCGCCACTGCCTACGACGAAGCGACGACCTCTCCCGCCGTCCCCGTCCTCGTCACCGCCAGCGGCGCCGCCGTCGTCGAGGGCATGGACTTGGCGCTCGTCGCTACGCACGGCCCCTAGCGTCGCCACCTCCACGGCCACCGCCACCGCCACCGGCACCGCCCGGGCCGTGGCGCGCCGGTCTCCGCCTGCGCAGGACCGTCCCGAGCACGACCACTCCCCCAGCGAGGAAGAGCCCTGCCACGACGGCGGCGCCGGTGGTGGCGAGCTGGCTGACGTCACCGGCCAGGTCCGCGATTGGCGAGTCGGCGGGTGGAGCGTTGGCGGGTGACGGGCCTGCGGTCGGTGGGGCTGGCGTTGGCGCGACTGCGACCGGCACCCCACGGAACGTCAGGTGGGTCAGGACGTCGGCGGCGTGCCGTCGCGTGGACTCCGGCGCCTCGGGATCGAACGCGACCCGGATCGATATCGCAACCGCGTCCCCCGGCTCTGCGATCGGGCCCCGCCACGTCTCGCCCGGGGCGGTGACGTCGCGGTTGATCGTGACGGTGAGCCACTCACGAAGCTCGGCGCCCCCGGGGTCCGCGGCGTCGTCCGCCACCGACACCTCGATCCGGGCGCTACTGGCACCGTGATGGCGCACCCACACCGTCGAGGTGATGTGGGTGTTCGGCACGATCGCCGCGCCCGGGAAGAGGGCCGGGGCGTGATACGACCACCGCTCGCCGTCGCTGGAGAACTCCAGCGACTGGTTGGCGTCGGCCCGCGCCACCGCGGCCATGCCGACGACGGTCACTACGGCCACGGCCACCACACCGAGTGCGGCGAGCATCGCGCTCAGCGCGGTCATCGCCGGTCTCGTGATCGCCGGCTTCACGCGCGCTCCCCTCGCGGGACGTCCGCTGCTGCTGTTCGTCGCCGCCTCATCACCACCTCCGAGCCGACCTGCCATACGCCGTAGCCGATGAGCGCGACCGCACCCGTCACGAGCGCCGTGCTTCGCGTATCGCTGTTGAGCGCGGAGTTGGCGTGCCCCATGAGGGGCACGCTGTAGGCGACTTCACCGCGGATCTGCGCCGGGACGACGGCCTCCGAGTCGGGCCTGAGATTGGCATCGCCCTGGGTGACGAAGGTGCGCTCGCCGCCGCTCGCCGCGTTGATGCCCACCACGCGGTGGGTGACGACCTCGGGTTCGCCGGGCGCGAGCTGGTAGGTGATGACGTCGCCGATGGAGATGTCCGCGGCCTCGACGGGCCGGACGATCGCGAGGGCGCCGGGGTCCATGGTGGGGCGCATGCTGCCGGTGAGAACCGTGTAGGGGGCTGCACCCATGACCTTGGGGATGACGATCGTCGCCAGTGCGATCCCAACCGCGAGCGCGAGAGCCGCGGCGCTGAGGACGGTGCCTGCGAGGCGGAGGGGCTTAGGCACAGCGCAGTCCTCCGAGGCCGAGGACACTGACCCGGATAGGTACGGCGTCGGTAGACACAGACTCCCAGCCCGACCCGTGCACTGCGACCACGGTAATCGGCGGTCGCCGACCGCCGAGGATGAGACTCAAGAGGCCTTCAACGACCACCGAGAGGAGGCCGGTACTGATTTCGAAGCGGCGAGTGTCACCGCCCACTTCTCCCAGCGTGTACGTCTCCCCGTCAGCCTGTGCCCGGATCAGGTAGCGCTCAGGCGGCCCGGTTTCGGGCTCCTGCCAGCGAAGCACGACGTATTGGTTGACGAGACCGAGGAGGCCTCCCTCGGTGGAACACGTCAGCCCCTCCGCCGGAGCTACCTCTCCGGCCGCCACGGACACGGGCTCAAGTGGGGTGTCGTCACTCCACAGCCCCCAGGCGGCGGTCGGACCGAGCATGAGCAACGCCACGAGCGCGACGACGAGCCCGCCGCGTGCCCGCCTGCGGGGGCTGCGCGAGCCAGGCGTCGGCGTCATGGCCGCACCTGGTGGGCCTCGACGTTCACCGACACGGTCGCCGACTCCCCTTGGCGCTCACCGGGGGTGTCGCTGGCGAGCGTGAAGCGGATGCAGAACTCCGCTTCGGCCCCGCCGTCCAGCGTGACGCCGTTGGTCTGGCCCATGGTGAGCGCAGGGCCCTCGCAGCTCGGGTCGGCGAACCAGGCGACGGTGAGGTGGTCCGCGAGGGACCCTTGCATGGATGCGGTCACCGAGTACTGCCATGAGGCGGCGCTGTCGAGAGAGACCGCGGCCGTGCCGTCGGTGGCCTCACCGGGAAAGAGCTGCGCCAGCTCCGGTTCAGTGACCCAGTGGGCGCTGACCGCGAAGTCGTCGCTGGCCAGCGTCGTGGCCGGCAGGGGCTCGGTGAGGGACCAGAAGGCATGGGCGAGTGCACCGCCGCCGACCACGAGGAGCAGGGTGACGACGGCGATGGACACTGACCTACGAAGCATCGTGCCTCAACCTCCGCGCCTAGCTGCTGGGCACCTGGTTGAGGCTGAAGACCACGCCTGAGAGGTCGACCTCGCCGTTGGTACCGATCTGGCCACCGGTCTCCTCGTCGAAGACGATGGTCACGGTGGCGGTGACGGGCTCGTAGGCCTCGTCGGCCGGAGCGATCGTGTACGCGCCGTCCTCGGTGGCGTCGGCCCATGTCGGGTCGGGCAGCGCGAGGGAGACCTCGAGCTGTTGCACGAGCGCCGAGTTGCCGCTCATTTCCGTGGTGTCGACCGCCAGCTGCGCCGCGAGGTCGTCGCCGATCGCGGTGACGGTGAGCTGCTGCGCGAGCACCAGGGTGTCGCCCGGCACGATCCTCACGTCTTCGACGCCCGCGACGTCTTCGCCGTTGAGCGTCCACGATGCTGCGCCCAGCTCGAGGTTGAGGTCACCGGAGGCCACCGTGCCGTCGAGGGGCTGGGTGACTTCCCAAAGCGCGTAGGTACCGGCACCGCCGAGCAGCAGGACGACGCCCGCGGTGATGGCGATCGTGCCCTTCATCATTTTCTTGGACATGGTTCTCCCTCCTTCGCCGCGCCCTGGGATCGCCCGGTGAGCACAGCTCTCAGTGAACACATCAAGCGTCACTGACCGATTTGAGGCTTTGTAGGCGAAAAGTCCTAGGTGCTCTCGGGTGCTCTCTCGAACCGCAGGAAGGGGGCGAGCTTCGATGCAAGAGTTAGGGCATAGCGCGTGACTACGTTCGGCTCTCCGCTGATGCTGCCGAAGCGCCTGTCCCGGGAGGTGTCGTGCGAAGAACATTGGCTGGACCGGCGAGCACCCACTCCACGCGGTGGTCCATCCTCCTGCGCGGCGTACGCGTCGCGGTCGGCCTCGCGGTGGTGGTAATGGGCGCGTTCATCGTCTTCGACGAGCTGGGCCGCCACCTATCCGACTGCAGGTCGGAAGCAGCGAGGATGCCGCTGGCCCAGCACTGGCCACCATTCGCCGTTGACGCCATGATCGCCGTCGGGCTAGTCCTTGCCGGCTGGCCGCGGTCGACACCGACCTTCGGCCGGGTGCCGTCGCGGCGCCGGCTGGTTGGGCAGACAGCGTTGGGCGTCGCTGGAATCGTGCTTGGCGCCGTCCTGGTTCTCTTCGGTCCCCTGCGCTATAGGGACCCCTGCCTCATCGAGACGACCTCGGCGCTGATGGGGTGGGCTGCCGGCCACCTGATTGGCGTCCTCCTTCTGGCCGCGGGGGTACTCGCAGCCGTGTGGCCCACGGCGCGCCCCCCGCGAACCACTGAACCCGGCGGGTAATGGCACGAACAGGCGCCGCCGCGCTGACCGCTCAGGCCATGCGAAATTCAGACACGAACGCGTCTATCTCCTGTGCCATCGCCTCCGGGTCCCAGGTGTGCTGGGCGCCCGCGACCGTGCCGGCCGTGGCGCCCGGGATGGCGGCTACGAGCGAGGCGGCCGCCGCGGTCATCTCCGCCAAGGTCTCCTCGCCCACGAGGATCCGCACGGGCACGTCGATGTCCCCGAAGACCTCGGAATGCGGGGCCGACATCGCCCACTCGAGCGCGTGGGCGTCGGGCCGCAGACTCTGGGCCTGGGCCACGAACGGCTCCCACAGGGGTGAGAGCTGCAGCCCGTCCAGGATGTCGAGCGGAATGTCCTTCATGTAGTGGGTGACGGCCCCGGCGTGGTCGCCCTCGTCGAGCAGGCGGTACAGCTCACCGGTCCACTCGGG
>DATGSB010000410.1:0-2274 GCA_035303045.1 Actinomycetaceae bacterium
AGGCCATCGAGGCCCACCAACCGCAGGTCGTCGCGGTCGAGCAGGTCTTTGCCCAGCACAACCTCGCCTCCGTCATGCCGACGGCGCAGGCGGCGGGACTCGCGCTCGTCGCGGCCGCTCGGGCCGGCATCCCGGTGACGCTGCACACCCCTAGCGAGGTCAAGGCCGCCGTCACCGGGTCTGGGCGGGCAGGAAAGGAGCAGGTGACCACCATGGTCACCCGAATACTGCGGCTGCCCGCCCCGCCCCGCCCCGCCGATGCGGCCGACGCGCTGGCGCTGGCGATTTGCCGCGTTTGGCGAGCCGGCGCCGTCGTGGCGCAGGCCTCGGGCACCCAACCGGGCGCCACGAAGCCATCCGACGCGCCGTCGGGTGCCACCGCGGCGCAGCGAGCATGGCGGGAAGCAGAGTCTGCGGCGCGCCGGGTGAACCGCTGGCGGTGACGCCCGTTAGCCTGAACTCGTACATGCGTTCGCCCCTGCGGCGAACTCGGCGAACTCGGGATGAGTGGAGCAACGACACATGATCGCCAGTATTCGGGGGGCGGTTTCGGCTCTCGGTCTCGACACCGTCGTCATCGAGATGGGCGGCGTCGGCATCCTCGCCCACGCCACACCCGCGACCCTGGCTGCGTTGCGCATCGGGGAGGAAGCCCACCTGGCGTCCTCCCTCGTCGTCCGGGAGGACGCCCTGACGCTCTACGCCTTCACCGACGACGACGAACGCGCCGTGTTCGAAACCTTGCAGACGGTCTCTGGTATCGGCCCCCGCCTGGCACTGGCCATGCTCGCCGTCCACACTCCGGAGGCGCTGCGACGCGCGCTGGCAGCAGAGGACACCGCGGCGCTCATGCGGGTGCCGGGCATCGGCCGTAAGGGCGCCCAACGCATCATCCTCGAGCTCGGAGACAAGCTGGGCCCGCCCGGCGGGGGAGAGGAGCCGGTCGCACAGCCGACCGCCGCCGGTACCGAAGAGGTGCTTGCCGCTCTCACCCAGCTCGGCTGGTCGCAGAAGGTCGCGCAGTCGGCCCTCGATACTGTGGTGGCCGCGGGTGACGCCGCAGATTCGTCGGACCTGCTACGCGCGGCACTGCAACACCTGGGAGGGCGCTGAGGTGACCGAGGAGGCCTACACATCGGCGGAGGCCGATGAGCTCGAACGGGCGGCCGAAGCGGCCCTGCGCCCGCGACGCCTCGCGGACTTCGTGGGCCAAGAGGTCGTCCGCGACCAGCTGTCCCTTGTGATGGGCGCCACCGCACAACGCGGCGCCAGCCCGGATCACGTGTTGCTGTCGGGCCCGCCGGGGCTGGGTAAGACGACCCTGGCGATGATCATCGCCGCCGAGGTTGACGGCGCATTGCGGCTGACGTCGGGCCCCGCCATCCAGCACGCGGGCGACCTCGCCGCCATCTTGTCCGGCGTGCAGGAACGCGACGTCCTGTTCATCGACGAGATCCACCGCCTGGCCCGGCCCGCGGAGGAGATGCTCTACCTCGCGATGGAGGACTTCCGCGTCGACGTCATCGTTGGCAAGGGCCCCGGTGCCACCGCGATCCCCCTCACGCTGCCGCGCTTCACCGTCGTCGGCGCGACCACCCGGGCCGGCCTCTTGCCGGCCCCATTGCGCGACCGGTTCGGCTTCACCGGCCACCTCGACTTCTACTCGGCTCCCGAACTCGAGCGCGTGCTCCACCGCAGCGCCGGGCTGCTCGGCGCCGTTCTCGACCCCGAGGCCGCCGCCGAACTCGCCCGCCGTTCGCGCGGCACCCCCCGAATCGCCAATCGCCTCCTGCGGCGCGTGCAGGATTGGGCACAGGTGCGGGGCACGGGAGCTCTCGACCTCGAGGCCACCCATGGCGCGCTCGAGGTGTTCGAGGTCGATGCGCTCGGGCTCGATCGCCTCGACCGGGCCGTGCTGCGCGCGCTGTGCCAACGCTTCAGTGGGGGGCCAGTCGGTTTGACGACGTTGGCCATCGCCGTGGGCGAGGAACCGGAGACGGTCGAGACCGTCGCCGAGCCGTTCCTCGTGCGCGAAGGGCTCATGCTGCGAACCCCGCGCGGGCGCACCGCCACGCCCGCGGCCTACGACCATCTCGGCATCGAGCAGCCCCAGCCCAAAGGGCTGTGGTCCTGACACCGACTGAGCAAGTTACGTAGTCCGGCGCGCGTCACTTAGACTCGCAACCGACTTTCCTCATACCGCCTGGGAGATATCCGTGGAACTCATCTTCATCGTTGCCATCTTCGGCCTGCTCATGTTCTTCATGTCGCGGG
>DATGSB010000411.1:0-2818 GCA_035303045.1 Actinomycetaceae bacterium
CGGGGTTGTGCCTCTCCTCGATGGCGAAGGCCTCGATGCCGCTGGGACCGACCACCTGGGTCGTCATGAGCACGTAGGCGCCCACCTCGGCGGCGTAGGTCTGGTTGACGGCCGCCATCGAGTCGCCCTTGAGGACAGTGCCGCCCAGGGGGAAGGGCCATGCTGAGATGTGGACCTGCTCGCCCTGGGCCGCCATGGCGAACTTGTTGAGCGACTGTAGGTTCTCGGCGCAGTTGAGTGCCCCGACCCTGCCCACGCTCGTGTCAGCGACCTGCAGATCCGAGCCGTCGCCCTGGCCGAAGAGCTCCCGTTCGAAGCGCGTGGGCTTGAGCTTGCGGCGCTGGATCTTCACCTGGCCATCGGCGTCGATGAGCATCTGCGACATGTACAGCGTGCCGCCGGCCCGTTCGCTATAGCCGAAGGAGATCGCGATCTTCTGCTCGGCGGCAGCCCGGCGGATGACCTCCACCTCGGGGCCGTCGGCGGCGATGGCTTGCTGGCGGTACCTGACGATGAAGGGCGGGGTCTCGGCCTGGGTGTGGGTGAGCATGAACCCCGGGTAGCCGGGGATCCACAGCTCCGGGAATGCGATGAGCTGTGCGCCCGCTGCGGCCGCCTCTGCCGCGATCTCCGCCGTCTTCCGTGCGGTTGCAGCCGCGTCCATCCATACCGGTTCGGCCTGCACGGCGGCGGCCCGGAACGTCATGCCCATGTCTCTCCCCATTGATCGACCCACACAAGCGGCGGCGGGACGCACATTACTATGCGCGTCCGGACCAGTGCGCGGACGTCGTTTCGGGGAGCGGGCGCTCGCCGCGAGTCAGGCGTCGAAGTCGTCGGCGACGGCGCGCATCACCTGGGCGATCTTCTTGCCCTGCTCCGGGTAGCGGCCGCGGCGCAGGCTCCCCGAGGCGCGGTCCAGCACGCGGATGAGGTCCTCCACGATCGGCACCATGGCCTCGGGCGAGGTGCGTTGCGCCCGGGCCACCGAGGGCGGCTCGTCGAGGACGCGCACCGAGAGCGCGGAGGGGCCACGGCGGCCGTCGGCCACGCCGTACTCCACGCGGGTTCCGGGCCGCGGCGAGCTGGCGTTGTCGGGCAGTGCGGAGGCGTGCAGAAAAACCTCGCCGCCGTCATCGGCAGCAATGAATCCAAAACCGCGGTCCGGATCGAACCACTTCACCTTGCCGGTGGGCACCTCGCACCTCTGATTTCTCTGAAACGACGGAACGGCGTTGCAGGCCGCCGCCTAAGGATACGGCCGACGCGAGCGTAGGGGCGAGCAGCCCGAGGGGACGCAACCAGGGGCGACATCGGGCTAGCGTTGTTGGTGAACATCTACGGAACGAGGCTTGCCAGGATGACCGACTCCGTCGCCCCGACACCCGACCGGGAGCTCCTCACATCGCTGACGAGGTGGCTCGTCAGCGGGTTCGCCCCCGGCTGGGACCAACTTCATCTTCAGCTGCGCCCGGTGCGCGACGAGGTGCGCATCCGCGTCGTCGAGGTCCGTGACGGCAAACCCCGCGCGAAGATCGGCAGCCTGACCGCGGAGAGCTCGGCCTACGCCGACGCCCGGGCACTGCAGGCCGACCGCGCCGATCCGCAACGCGGCACGTGGCTCGAGGCAACGATCTCGGTGACGGCCGAGGGATGGCCGAAGCCGCAACTCCAGACCCGCCTTGCCGTGGCCGGCGACAGTGAGCCACAGGCTTGGCAGGAGGGCGAGGAGATCGCGGCGACCGACCTCGTCCACCACCTCACTCGATTTCCTCGGGCGCCCGAAGCCGTGCCGGGGTGGATGACCGAGCGCATCACCGCAGCGGGGCTGGCGGTACCGGGGACGGCCGCGCCCGCGCGGGCGACATCGCGGCCGGCCGCATTCGAGGTCATCGTCGACCGCGACGCCGTGCCGACTGAAGGCACGACGCTCACCCACGCCCCGCGCACCCTGCGCCTGGGCGGCTCGCTCGACCTTGTCGGTGTGTTGGAGAGCGTCGGAGTGCCCGTGCCCTTTGCCGACGGTCGCGGCACGTGGATCGTGCGCCACGGCGAGAGCCGAGACGACGGACAGGTGCTCGCCGTCATCGACCAGGCCGGGGTGCCGACCGCGGAGCTGCCGGCCCCCGCCGAAATCCACCTCGTCGCCCAGGTCGACCCCGTCGATCTGCTCGACGAGTCCGGAGCGCTGCGGCTGTTCTATTGCAGCGTGCCGGGCGATCTCAACACGGTTCTCGACAGCGCCCACCTCGGCATCGTCACACTGCCCCCTCGCCCCCAGCCTTCGCCCGATAACCCCCAGCTCCAGGCCGCGGTCGCGGCGTTCCACGAGGATCCGAGCAAGCCCGCGCTGCTGCACGTGTTGCGCCAGGCGCTCGGTGGGCGGCTCATCATCGACGCGACCGGCTCCGAAATGCCAGACCCCACCCAGAAGTCGGCCAACGTGCGGCTGACGACGATGACGGCGCCCGATGGCAGCCGTGGCATGGGCGTGTTCACGTCGAACAAGACCCTGGCGGAGTTTCGGCGCAAGCAGGCAGAGTCTCGCGACGAGAAGCCGCCCGCCCGCATCACCGGGCTGGCCCAGCCCGGCGCAACCGTTCTCGAGCTGTTCCAGCGCAACGAACACCTGAAGTGGCTCATCATCGACCCGGGCGGCCCCTCGTGCGCGGTGGGGCGCAAGGAGATCGACTTCGCGCTGGCCGCCCCGAACAACCAGCGACTCAAGGACGCCCTGGCACGCGAGCCCAGCGTTCAGGAACTCTTCACCGCGCTGTGCGCTCCCTCGGCCCACCTCTTTCTCGCCGAATCCGAGGTC
>DATGSB010000412.1:0-2769 GCA_035303045.1 Actinomycetaceae bacterium
GAGGTGACCATCGAGCTGCCCGATACCGCCGCCCGCACGGTCGGCGGGATCGCCGAACGCTGGCTCACCGCCACCGAGGGCGGTGAGCTCGAGGCGCGGCTGCTCGCGCAGCGCCCCGTCGAAGAGCGCGCGCACACGTCATGGCAGGTGACGTGGGCGGTGCCGCGCGCGACGCTCGAGAGCGATCAATTCCCACCGGGGGCGCCCGCCGAGGCCGTCGTCTACGCGCCGACCCCCACCCGCGACCGCCTCGAGTGGCCGGCCCTCCTCATCGCGACCTTCCCCCTCGACGCCGCCCGGCAGCACGTAGCCCCCGGCGCGGTGCGCGACCACCTCGTGAGCCGGGCGGCCGACGGATACGCCGCGCTCCTCACCGACATCGCTCACGCAGGCGATGCCACCGACGCCACGGTGCTTCGCCTCATGCCGCAGGGCATAGCCGGCAGCGACATCGACGTCCAGCTGCGCCACGAGCTCATCGCGGCGGTGGGGAAGGCGCCGCTGCTGCCGGCCGTCACCGGCGGCTGGCTCACGCCCCGCCACGCTCGAGCGATCGACGGACCCTTGGGTCGTGACCGCGACGTCCTGGGCGCCCTGGCGCCGCTGAGCGGAGAGTTCGTCATCGTCCCCACCCACCTGCGGGCCACGGCCCGAGCGCTGGGCGTGGAGTTCCTTTCGGCCAGCGACGTCATCGACGCCATCCCTCTGGCAGCGTGCGAACCGGGGGCCCTGCGCGCGCTGTACGAGGCCCTGAGCCCGTATGCGGCGGAGCATCGGGAGCAGTTCGCCACCCTCCCGGTGCGCCTGGCAGACGGGCGTGTCGTGCGCGGGCCGCGCGGCACGATCGCGATGCCCGCGGCGGACTGGCACCGCGAGCTCGACGGCTTGCCGATCCTCGACCCCGACGTCGACCATCCCCTCCTGCGCCAATTGGGCGCCCAGGAGCCCGACCCCGCGGAGCTATTGCGCAACGAGATCGTCGCGGCCCGGTTGCGGGAACCCGACGCGCTTCCCGCCGCATTACACCTCGTCGCTCGCGCGGCCGACACCGGTCAGGGCGACCTGCCCGCCTGGCTGGGAGAGCTACAACTGCCCGCGGCGGACGGCGCGGCATACCCCGCCCGTAGCCTCGTGTTGCCCGGCGGCTTCGCCGCCGAGGTCATGTGGGATCCCGTGCTCATCGATCCGCAGTTCGTCGACGAGTGGGGCGCGGCGACGCTGCGGGCGCTGGGGGCCCGGGACGGCCTGCGCGTGATGGTCGTGGACGACGTCGTCGCCGACCCGGCCCTGGCGGACCTGCACCCCGAGGCGGCCGCACTCGACGGATGGCCCGACTACCTCGCCGAGCTGGCCGCTGACAACGGCCTGGGCAGCTACGTCGGGGAACTCGCGGTCATCACCGGCCTCGACGAGATCGACGACGACCACTGGCCACGCGTCATCGCCGAGATCGCCTCCCAGCCCGAGCTGCGCGCGGCCCTCCTCACTCCGGCGGGCGACCACGCGCCGTCGTATGCCGCGTGGTGGCTGCGCCACGAGCTCGACGCCCCCGTGGCCGTCGACGACACCATTCCCTTCATGCCCGCCGCCCCCGCGTGGCTCGCCGCGCTCGAGCCCGAGCTGCGCTCAGCCCTCGGCGTCATCACCGCGCTCGGCGAGCTCGACGCCACGGGCTGGGACATCTACGCAGGCGACTGGCCGCAGTCCGGCTCGCTCGAGCCGGGCGAGGCGATGGCCGTGTGGCAGGGAATCCTGGATGCGGTCGACGCGGGCGTCGAGTTGCCCGCGGTCGCGGTGGTGCCAGCCTGGCATGGTGAGGAGATCGCCATGCGTCGCGCCGACGACGTCGTCGTCGCCCCGCCCGGGTGGGCCCGGATCCAACCGGTGGTGCCGATGCCGGCCGGCCGGTGTGCGGCCGTCGCCGAGGCCCTCGACCTCGACGAACCCGCAGCGCCGGACCTCACGACCCGTGGCGCCCGCCGTGTGGCCACTCCCGCCGCGCTGCTACGGATCCTCCCCGCCCTCCCGGGCGAGTACTGGGAGTGCGACGAGATCGCCGTCGCCGGCACCCGGCTCGACTGGTGGGCGCAGGACGGCGAGGCATGGGCCACGACGATGGCCGGCACGGCCCGCGCACTGGCGGCGGCGGCCGGCCAGTGGGAGCAACGCCATCTGGTGGAGCAGGTGGTCAGCGACCCGGCCCGCGCCCGCGAGCTGTGGCTGGAAACCACCGGCGACCGCGCGCCCGCGAGCCCCGGGTGACGCCCGATACAACGTGAATTGACCAGGTGCGGTGGTGTGCACCGCTCCCGCCAGCGAGAGGAAAAATATGGCCACTTTGAGCCCGAAACCGAGCCCGAGCTACTCGATCACGCTGCGGGTGAAGGCGCCCACGGGCCCCCAGACGACGACGGAGCTCGTGGCCGCCGTGGGCGCCACGATGGCCGCCGTCACCGGCATCGACGTCGTGGAGTCCAAGCCGGCCGGAATGGTCGTCGACGTCTCGTGCGACGCCATCGACGTGGCCCACGTCGACCGCATCCGTGAGGCGCTGGAGGCCATCGATGGCGTGACCGTCCAGCAGGTCAGCGATGCGACGTTCCGTATGCACCTGGGTGGCAAGCTCGAAGTTCGGCCCAAGGTCACCCTCACGACGCGCGTGGAACTGTCCCGCGCCTACACCCCCGGCGTGGCACGCATCAGCGAGGCGATCGCCGCCAATCCGGAGGATGCCCGGCGCCTGACGATCAAGCGCAACACGGTGGCCGT